>JANRME010000060.1:0-51519 GCA_033761835.1 Saprospiraceae bacterium | reverse complement strand
CTGTGCGCCTTTATTGTAAAACTTTTTTTAAGGCTATTTGCTATAGAAGATTATGGTTGGGAACCAGATTCATATCAGCACTTCAACGAACTTAAAACTGTTTATGCAAATTTTCCAGATAATCAGCGAGTTGCAATAGGTTTTGCTGTTTGGAAGAATCTTTCGAAAAACGCCATTCACCACCAAACGCCGGATAAGGAATCGCCAGCGCCTGCGAGCCTCGATTGACGGTATGTTCCCCAAAAAGTAAAAGTTTGGAAGCGTAGCGCATGGATTTTTTTTTGTTTTAATGCGCAAAATCCGCCGCAAAATTCCCCTGTATCCGCTCCATCGGCGGATTGTAATAGCCATATTTCAAATGCGGAAATTCTTCTTTTAATAAATCCATCATCTGCTTTACGCCAATGGGGTCGCCAGGGTCGGTCACATTTATTCTCGTCAAATACCAATCCGGGTCAATATTAAAATTGCGCCACTGAATCATTTTCAGCCCCGTATCTATTATCAATTTTCGCAATGCTTCATATTCTGCCTCACTATCCGTCATGCCGGGAAACACAAAATAATTAATACTCGTCCAGCCGCCGTAGCGATTCACCACTTTCAGACTTTCGACAATATCTTCAAATTCATAATTATTGGGGCGGTAGTAAGGCATGTAAACACTGGCTTGCGCCGAATTGGTACTCACGCGGATGCTGTTCAGACCTACTTTGCACAAGGCTTCCACCCATTCCGGGCGACTGCCGTTGGTATTGATATTAATGCTGCCTTTATCGGTAAACTTGCGGATTTCGATAATCGCTTCGCGAATGGTTTCCCACATCAGCAGGGGTTCGCCTTCGCAGCCCTGCCCAAAACTAATGATCGGATAAGGTGCTGATTCTAAATGCGGTACGGTGAATTCGACAATCTCCTGCGCCGTCGGTTTGAAAGTCAAACGATCTTGATTCGATACAATGCTCTCCTCTTCCGGTTGGAAAGAAATGCAGCCCAAACAATTGGAATTACAAGCAGGCGACACCGGCACCGGACATTCCCAGCGTCCCATAAAATAATTCCGCGCCGCCGGGCAAGTGTAGGTCAGGGCACAATTATTCGCTAAATGTTCCACCAATCTATTATGTGGATAGGCTTTTTTATAATAATCAACGCCCTGTTTTATTACATCCCAGTCAAAACCATTACATTCCTGGCGAATATCTTCTTCAATTCTTACTGCCGGCACATAAAATTTACCATCATACCAGCCCACCGCTGTGTAGCAAAACAAAGACAAAGTCGGTGCATCTGGCTTGCTATCAAAAGCCGCCAAATACACGCCCGTATGCGCGGGAGGAATAAACGCCGCCACCGCCAAACCCTTTTCGCAATGCCGAATCTCGCCTGTTTTTACATCCATGCCAATGCCCACGCGCTCCGGCAAATTATATAAAGAGCCGCCATCGGGCAATTCGATCCAATCCTCCATCGGCACTGGGTAGGCGTACCACGCGCTGCGCCCCAAGGCATACAGCGAAGTATCTTCAAAGACATTGCCGTTTTCGTCGGCGTAGAGGAGATATGGTGAATGTTTGAATTTCATGCACAATGTTTACAAATCAAAGCAAGATTGCAAAATTCGAGTATTTTAACGGAAATATCAACCTATAAATGATTTAGCGATTAGAAATTGAAAATCAATTGCTCATCTCTTGTCTAAAAACTATATTTTAACCGATATTTCGAGATTCAGTATGAAAAAACACTGCACGATGTCACCGAAAACTTATTTGAATCAAATTATTATTATTCTCATTTTTCAATGCGCTGTAATTCTGCTCATTGGGCAAGGAGGACAAGGATTACAATGGTCGAAAGATGGCAATAGTTATTACAGCAGCAATCGCTCCGGAGAGATCCTGCGCTACGACTTGCCCGGCATGAATCCAACGCCGATTGTGCCTGCTAAGGATTTAACGCCTGCGAATATGGATAAACCGCTGTCTGTCAATGGGTTTTCTTTTAGTGAAGACGGTAAGAAAATACTTGTTTTCACGAATAGCAAACGCGTGTGGCGTGCCAATACGCGCGGTGATTATTGGGTTTTGGACTTGAATACCAAGCAGTTAAAGCAAATTGGTAAAGATATGCCCGAATCGACGTTGATGTTCGCCAAATTTTCTCCTGATGCCAGCAAAGTGGCTTATGTGAGTCAGCGCAATATTTATGTCGAGGATTTAGCCAGCGGAAAAGTGACGAAATTAACTTCTGATAATGGCACGAAAAAGCTCATCAATGGTACGTTTGACTGGGTTTATGAAGAAGAATTTGGCGTGCGCGATGGCTTCCGGTGGGCGCCTGATGGCAAAACGATTGCTTATTGGCAAATTGATGCGAATCAAATCCGGGATTTTTATATGATTAATAATACGGATTCTATTTACAGCCAAATTATACCCATTGAATATCCGAAAGCAGGCGAGTCGCCTTCGCCAGCAAAAATAGGCGTTGTGGACATTGCCAGCGCTAAAACAATTTGGATGAACGTGCCTGGCGACCCGGTGCAACATTATATTCCACGCATGGAATGGATGCCCGATGGTAAAGAAATCATGATACAGCAACTAAATAGAAAGCAAAACGAAAGTAAAATTATGCTATGCAATCCTAAAACAGGCGTTGCAAATACGATTTTCAGTGAAAAAGACGAAGCCTGGGTGGATGCTGCCAGAGGCTGGGAATGGGTGAATGATAATAAAGAATTCGTGTGGACGAGCGAGCAAGATGGTTGGCGACATTTATATTTGATTTCTCGTGATGGCAAAAGCGTAAAAACCATTACAAAAGGAAATTATGATGTAATTCAAACCACATTAATAGATGATAAAAACGATATAATATATTTCATGGCTTCGCCCGATAATGCTACGCAGCGTTATTTATATAAAATCCCATTAAAAGAAAATGGTAAGCTGGAAAAGGTTTCTCCTGCTGTGTTGGAGGGCAGTCATTCTTATACGATATCACCAAATGGTAAATATGCACGTCATAGTTTTTCAAATTATTATACCCGTTCCATGACTGAATGGATTACATTACCAGATCATAAACCTTTGAATTCTGAAGATGATATTACTAAAAAATTTGATCCATCAGCAAAAGAAAAGAGCAATGTTTCTTTCTTTAAAGTCACGACGGAAGAGGGCGTCGAATTAGATGGTTGGATCGCCAAACCCAATAATTTTGATCCGAATAAAAAATATCCCGTTGTTTTCAAGGTGTATGCAGAGCCTGCAAGCTCTACGGTGACCGATTCTTATGGCACCGCCGGGGATTATCTTTATACTGGCAATATGGCAGAAGAAGGCTATATTCATATTTCGGTGGACAATCGCGGTACGCCCTCGCCCAGAGGTCGGGAATGGCGCAAATCTATTTATCGGAAACTCGGTCAAATTAATATCCGCGACCAGGCGATGGCTGCTAAAAAACTGCTGGAAGAATGGAAATTCCTTGATCCTGAGCGTGTTGCAGTCTGGGGTTGGAGCGGCGGCGGTTCTACGACCTTGAATTTAATGTTCCAATATCCTGAGATTTATAAAGTGGGCATTTCGGTTGCACCGGTGACGGCTTCGTATTTATATGATAATATTTACACCGAACGTTATATGGGCTTGCCACAGGAAAATAAAGAAGATTATGATAAAGGTGCTGCGCTAACCTATGCCAAAAAACTGGAAGGTCAACTCTTACTCATACACGGCACAGGCGATGATAATGTTCATTTTCAGAATGCAGAAATGCTCGTAAATGAATTAATTAAGCATCAAAAACAGTTCACATATATGCCTTACCCGAATCGTACACACGGTATCCGTGAAGGCGAAGGCACTTCCGAGCATCTGCGTACGCTGGTATCCAACTTTTTGAAAACGCATTGCCCGCCGGGCGGAAGGGAGGTGCGGCCGTAAGGAAAATGTAATAATTTAGATTAAAACGCTAAATGTAAAATACTGCTAATTATTGCGGTTTTATGTTTAGCGTTTTACATTTTTTAGTCTTATTGAGTAATTTTGGCATCTTATATAAGGTAATGGTTCAAACGAGTTGATACGATTCTAAAAGGTGAAACAACCGCTTTGACCCACTACCTTATATCCCAAAATCATTTATACCAATTTGTAAATAAAGCTTGAAAACTAAATAAAATGAGAAAATTACCGACTCCATTTATCTTGCCTTCCTTTATATTATTGGGTAGCTTTTTCTTATTTCAATTTGCATCATATAATAAAAATCTGATACGAGATTGGTCTTTAGATAATATCCCCATGTGTAGCGGCTATGCGCCAGCGTTTAAATTTCATGATCTGCCACCAGCGATACTCATGGATGGCATTGGAAATAGTCATTTACAAGTGACAACACGAAATGAAATGGCGCAAAAATTCTTTGATCAGGGAATCAATCATCTTCATAGTTTTTGGGATGTAGAAGCATATCGGGCTTTCCGAGAAGCCATTAAACATGATCCTAATTGCGCAATGGCTTATTGGGGATTGTATAAATCCATTACACAAACTGCAAAAGAAATGCAGGAAGAGAAAACAGCGGCTTTGAAAAAAGCAATCGAGTTGAGTGTCAATGCTTCGGATCGGGAACGGCGTTTTATTAAAGCCACCCAATTGCAGGTAGAAAAAGGCAAAGACGCCTTTATGGAGGAGATGGACGCACTCATTGACGCTTATCCTGACGAAGTAGAAGCGAAGCTTTTTTTAGCTACTGCTTTGTCAACCAGTGTGAGTACCTACGATCCTGAAGGGCGCCCCAAGCCTGGAAAAGTTTATGGGCAAATGATTTTACAGGAACTATTACATACGCATCCCAATCTTGCCGCAGCCCACCATTACTGGATTCATGCAGTAGAAAACGGCCCAAACCCGGAACGAGCCTTGGAAAGTGCAGATAAAATCGCCAGTATGGCGCCAAACTCAGGACACATGACGCATATGCCCGGGCATATTTATTATAGAATTGGTAAATATGATAAAGCTTATGATGCTTTTATTTACTCTATGACAGTGGATTCTTTATACATGACATCACAAGCGATGAATCCAATAAATAATTGGAACTTTACACATAATGTGGATTATTTAGTAGCAAGTTGTGCCGAAAATGGTCAATACCAGGAAGCGATGAAATGGGCACGACAACTCAGCGAACTACCAGTTGACAAAGGGCGGCTAATGGCTGGCGGCTTGGCTTATATTCTTTTTGGAGCGCACACTGCCGTGCCGAGATTACAAATGCGCTTCCAGGAATGGGCAGCAGCTGCTAAAAGTATTGAAATGCAGTTAAAAAAAGATCCAACGCTGTCATCATTAGCAATGGATTATTATAAAGGAATGATGTTTTATGCTTTAGGAATGAATGCTATTATAGAAAATAATGCTTTAGAAGCTGGCACTCAATTAGAAAAATTAAATATAATCTTACAAAAACTGGAAGCGATAAAACAAGTAGAATTGGGCGCTGACTGGTATTTCTCTTATGCCCGTAAAATTTTACAAGTAAATTATAAAGAACTGGAAGGCTCTATATCAAGTATCAAAGGAGATCATGAAAAAGCGATCCAATTATTAAAAGAAGCAGCGAATGACGAAAAGAATATCGGCTACTGGGAGCCACCGCATTATACGCGCCCGGTGTTGGAAACACTGGGGCAGGCGTACATCCGAGCCGGAAATCTGGATGCTGCTATTGATGCTTTTAATGGCGCTTTAAAATTAAGACCCAAGAATGGGCATTCTAAATACGCGATGGCGCAAGCTTATAAAGCATTGGGAAACAAAGCGCAGGCAAAACAGGCATTTAATGATTTTCTTATTACATGGCCGAATGCAGATAAGGATTTGAAAATGATGGCAATAGCGCATAAACATGTAAGTAATTAAGATTTTTATTACATATTATTAAATATCGAAAACAATTCACATATATACCTTACCTAACCACACACACGGTATCCGCGAGGGCGAAGGCACTTCCGAGCATCTGCGCACACTGGTATCGAATTTCTTGAAAACGCATTGCCCGCCGGGTGGAAGGGAGGTAAGACCGTAAGGGGGGAACAAGAGAAAATTTAACCGCCCGTGCCTGCGCAGTGAGCCTCGTCTTAAACTGTCCGACCATCAGTCTAATCGAGTTTGCTTGATTACTCAATCCGCAAATCCAACGGTAGTGAATTGTCGCAGACAATTTATCTCAACTTAATTTATAATCATCTATTGATGTTAGAATGGACAAAACTAACTTGTTTTTTTCAATTTCTAATTCGTTTCTACCAATAACTCCATGTTTCTCGTCTAATAATAATCTATTGAATCTAGATTGAATAATTATATATGTTTTTTGATCTACGATTCCGTGAATTAGGTTGATGGCCTTTTTTAGATCAGAAGCCGCTAAAGCTTGTTGTACATATTTGAAATTTTCAGAAAATCTAATACTATTTTTTACATTGTTATTTTTAACAAAATCCAGCAACTTATTCTTAATTTGTAGTCTAATTCTTTCAATATTGTGAGATAATTCATCGATCTCACCAGGAGAGATAATCTCAAAAATAGAAAACATGCAGTTAAACAAATGTTGAAAAGCATCGTTTGGGGATAAAACTTTTTTAAAGAATCTAAGCTTATGCATAAGGTATTTATCAAATTCTTCGTGTAAGATATTATTCTTAGGATTTTGAGCAACCTGTAATAGTAATCGCATATTTTGATACTCATGAAACATTCTAAGTAATGATATTCTTATCTCTCTACACTCGTTTAAATTTTCTGCAATCTCTCCAAATAAAGTAAAAACGACCACTTCCATTCCTCTAGTTCGATATTTTTTCACATATACAGAGAAGGAATTATTGACTTCAATCACATCGTCAAATAGTATATCCTTAATGGCTTTATTTTGCTTATCTACTTCAAGCACTATACATAAATTACCGTATTTGATATTATATAGCCTATCTTCGGAGGGTAATTCGCTTGTAGCTCTTTGATATAAAAGAGCTATAGCTTTTGATGCGTTTAATATGTCAAAGATATTATTTTCATATTTTTTCAAATACTTAATTTTAATAGGTATATGGAATAACAGCTCATGTATTAGTCTACTATGTTGATATTCATTTTCGGGATAATCTTTAATGTTTTTTTTAAGTCCATTAAGCGATAATCCTATTTCGTATCTATTTGCACATAATCCGTCACTATACAATTTTCTGTAAAGGCATCGTGCCTTGAATAAATTAGTTCCTTCTAATTTTTCAAATTTTAAACCTCCTCTACCACTTATAAAGAATCTTTCATCTTTAAACAAAGATGGCACTTTTTTATTCCTTTTTTTCATAGTGCCAAAATAATGCATATGATGTCTATTCTCTAATGGAGCTTTCCAATCAGGCAGTGGCTTAATATTCACACTCTCATCAGTAAACCTTCTATGGTCGCATATAGAGTATTGAAAATGTATATTCACTTCATTTATACTCATTTATTTTAACTATTTTTAAAGGCCCTGCCTAGCAATGCTATGACAGGGTTCTAATGACCATTGTTGGAGGGTATTGCGATCGTCTGTCGTAACCTCGTCCAACAACAATATAAAATCATCTAAATTTTGCGCTCAATAATCGGATATACACGCGACGCGGCTCTTCTTATCAAAAATAAACATTCTTTCCAAATAATTAAACACTATCCACAAAAAAACAAAAACACCCCTCCACGTCCAACGCGGAGGGGCATCTGCTTTTCTAATCAATTTTGATCTACGCTAAACTTTGTGTTCTTCTCTTGCTCCGCGTGGAGTCGAGATAGTTGCTATTACCGGGTTTTTGTAGCAGTTCATGGAGCAATTCTTTGGCGCGGTAGAGCTGGGCTTTTACCGTTCCCAAGGGTATATCAAGTTCTAAAGCAATTTCATCATAACTCAGTTCTTCAAAATACCGCATTTCGATCATCAGGCGGTACTTCGGGTCTAATTGCAGCAGCACCTTGCGCATCAATTCGAGCTTTTGCTCGCGTATGATATGCTCTTCGGGGTTGCGGCCGCGGTCTTTCAGGCTTTCCGAGAAATCGCCATCGCCATCGGCTTCTACTGATTCATCGAGCGAGAGCAAGACCAAGCGCTTCCGCCGAATGTGGTCGATACAATTATTGATTGCAATCCTGAACAACCAAGTACTAAATGCGTGACGCGGCACATAGCTGACCAGATTGCAAAAGGCTTTGCCAAATGCCTCGATGGTGAGATCGGTGGCGTCTTCTGCATTGCGTACCATGCGCAACATCGTGTGATAGACGGAATGCTCGTAGCGATCCATCAATGAAGCATACGCGCGCTGGTTGCCGCGTACTGCTTGTTGTACCAATTCGTAATCTTCAAAAGCTCTTTGCGTTACGAATCCTTGCGTAGGGGTTACTACTTCCATGGGATTTTTTTACCGTTTACAAGTGTCGGTGCGAATATGAAGTAGTAAAGGATGTACGCAGCGTCGAGCAAAGGAATCCACTTCGTTAAAGCAGGCTCCTGCAAGTGTTGCAAGGTTCGGCGATAAGTCCATACTACTACCACGATTCTCACCACATAAATGAATAATGTGATTACAATCATCCTTCCGCTCCCGAGTAATGCCAATACCAGCAGGTAATGCCCGGCGTGGCTCGCAGCCAATGCGCCCAGCAATAACTGATGCACGGGCCGATAGCTCGTAGCGGTCGTAAGATGTCGTGATTTTTGGTAGTAGTAGCCTCTCCAGCTCACTTTTGGCTGGGAAAGGACAAATGCCTTCGGATCAAGTATTATTTTGGTGTTAGTATTGTTCGCAACAGCATTGACAAAGAGATCGTCGTCTCCTGATGCAATGTGGGTATGTTTGTGAAAGCCTCCCGCTTGATGGAATAAGGATTTGCGGTAAATCAAATTGCGCCCTACGCCCATGTAAGGCATGCCTGCCAGTGCAAATGAAAAATATTGAATCGCGGTATAAATCGCTTCAAAACGTATAAAAAGATTCAAAAATCCTTGTTCCGTTTTGTAAGGGCTATATCCCAAACCAATTTGAGTCTCGCCCCGGATATAGCTTTGCATTGTCGCCAACCAATCTTTACTCGCTGGTTGACAATCCGCATCGCTTACCGCTATGATGTCAAATGAAGCAGCTTTGATCCCTTCGCTCAAAGCCGACTTTTTCCCTGGCAGGGAACTTTGATTATTAATCAAGCGCAAATTCGGAAATTTTAATTGAAAATTCAAGACAACGTCGCAAGTTTTATCGGTAGAATGATCGTTTACGACAATTATTTCAAAGGAACGGTAGTTTTGACTTAGGAAATGGGGCAAATTTTTTAAAAGATTTTCCGCTTCGTTGCGTGCGCAAATGATGATCGAAACGGGAGCTTGTTCTTTATCAGACGATTCTATATCTCTATAAAATGCCAACCTGGAGAAGATGCCAAGCCAGAATAACAACTGCACAGCCGTAGCCGCGAGGAAAAGCCAGAAAAGGATTTGGATAATCAAACTATTGTTTTGTAGTTGAAAATAGAGCGTTTTTCCAATTCCTGCTCAACCGAATCCCTTTTTTGTTGTAATTCGTTGGAAGTCTTCTGATCTAGCATTCGAAATCGCAATCGCTGCCAAGTTTTTTGTATAAAAACCTGAAAATCAATTGCAAATAAACCTGTGATCGGCAAACTGAGCAAATACCACCAAGAAATCGGTGTTGAAAAAATGGCTTCTACCAATTCGCTTTGCAGCCAATAAAATAATGGAAATGTAATAACCCCCAGCGAAATTTTAATCGTGGAAGTATAACCAATGTAAAGTCCTTTGCGTTGCACGAGCCACCAGGAGGCCAAATTTGGCAAAAACGCAGGTAAAAAATTATTAATATAGCCATATAAAAATATTGGGAGACCGATCATTACAAGTAATATCCTCCACCAAAGACTTTTGTCGGAAGCATTGGCAACAGCCTGGTCGTTTATGCGGTATTGATATAATGTTTTGAAATAGTCATTTAGTTCTTGTGCAAAATTATTATAAGATAATTCATTTTCTATATGCCAATTATGTAAAGATTCTAATAATTCATTGCTCCGATAAAATTGTGCTTCCAGATCAACAGGCTGGCTATTTTGTATTATTTCCTCCAGTTTTTTTAATAATTCATCTTCGCTTTCATTTTTTGTGTCAATCATCAATGGGCGCAGGCGTTCTTCTAATATTTTGGTGATTTCCCGCACCGCCTGAATTTGATCTTTTGCGTAAAGCTCTTGCCAATCACGCACGTATAAAGGTTCGCCAATATTCACAAACAATCGGCTGCGAAACTCCGTATGTGCGCTATAATTCAATCCAATAGGTATTATTTTTAAATCTAATTGGTAACTATTTTTGCTTTCGGCATTAAAAGCAATCCGCGCTGTGCCCGTCTTGAGCGGATGCAAATGCCGCTTCATCCAGCTTGTCCCTTCGGGTGCAATATATAATGTGCCGCCCTTTTCCATATGCTGGTCTGCTCGCGCAAAACTCGACGCATTATTAACCGGCTTGCCATTCGTATCTAATAATCTTTCAACTGGAATGCAATAAAAAGTATTAAAAAACCAGTTACCAAATTTACTTTTAAATAAGCCCGCATTTGCCAAAAAATGGAATTGTTCCCGCGAATACGCAGCACAAACGAGCACGTCCAACAGGGTATTCTGATGATTGCTTACTACAATGGCAGGGCCTTTGAAACGCAATCGTTCTCGATTCTTTATTTTTGTACCGGGGAAGTAAACCCAAAGCGCGACTTTTACAATAATCTTAAAAAGTTGGTAAATAACTTGCATAAAGTCAGTTAGAAGTTTTGGTTTTTCTTTAAATATTTTTATTATGATTTAAAATTTAGTAAAAAATCTTTAATCAATTGATCAAATTGTTCACCCTCCTCAAAATGAAAACGCACCTGCACCGGCAGCGCAAATACAGGCAAATTATGCTCCATTAAAAACGGGCGGTGCATTTCCAGGCGCATCATATCTTTTTCTGTCGTTAATATAATTTTTTTATCACTTTGCAAGCGCTCAAAAGTAGCTTTTATTTCATTCATATCATCTTGTGTAAAAAAATGATGATCCGCATATTCTAAAATTGTTACAGATTCTACTTTTTCTTGTAAATAATCGGTTAAATATTCTGTCCTTGCAATCGCAGAAACAAGCTGCACATTCCAATCTGGTTGTAAATCAGCGACATAACGCGCATCGAAAATATAATAAGGACGCCCATAATCATAATAAGAAAAAAAGATGCGTTGGTGCGGAAAAGGCTTAATTTCTTTTAAAATCCTTGTTTTTTCATTTTCATTTAGTTGGCTTGGGCATTTTGTTATAATTATTATATCGGCGCGACGATAGGCAGAACGCCATTCGCGCAAGCGCCCGGAGGGTAATAAAAAATCGCGTGTAAATAAATGATTATATTCAGTAAGTAAAATATTTAGTCCGGGTGTTACCGAGCGATGCTGGAAAGCGTCATCGAGCAGAACCACTTGTGTTTCCGGGGCATCCATGAGGATACGCGGAATGCCAAAAGCCCGACTTTCAGAAACCGTCACTGTAATATCAGGAAATTTACGTTTAAATTGTAAAGGTTCGTCGCCCACTTGCTGGGCCGACATTTGTGGCTCTACGAGCAGATAACCTTGCGTTTTGCGGCCATAGCCCCGGCTCAATGTTGCTACATTTATATAATCTTTTAATAACCGAATTAAATATTCGATATGCGGGGTCTTCCCAGCGCCGCCGACCGAGAGATTTCCCACCGAAATTGTTGGAATATCAAATTTTACACTTTTTAATAAATTTGCCCGATACGCGCCATCGCGCAGACTCACACCCAGCCCGTAGAGCAAGGAAAAGGGGATTAGTAATATTTTGACAAGTATATTTTGTACCATATCATAATTCTAAAACCTGTCAGATTTTGGAAACCTGGCAGATATGTCAAAAGTAGCTTTTTTTACAAAAAATCAAGCCTGCAAAATTGCATTGCCGATTGCACAATCTAAACAACGCTTTGAGTCGCAATATTGATTTTTCAATTGTAATAATGCTTGTGTTTGGGACGCAGAAATTGCTGTCATTCCTAATTTATGCCAATTTTCTATGATATGATTATTTTCGGGCGGGAGTTGCTCAAGCAGTTGCAAAGCTTTATCCTGATAATGATCTTCGCTGCGCAATTTTCCATACAAAAATAAAAATGGAACGATTGTATTAATAATAAGTAAATGAATCGCGCTTTTGCCGAGTTTTTTTTGAGCTTTTTTAGATTCTTTATCAAAAATATAATGTGTGAGCCAATAATTTGATAGTTTTAATTCAAACATATTTTCCAATTCCATTACATCGGTCGCTACCAGCATTTTACTAAATAAATGATTGGATTGAAAAATAAGCGTCGCAAATTGCGCAATCCGAATCGTTGGGAAGCTTGCCGGGCGCAGCCGCATGAATTTCCAGCTTTCGCCGAGGATAGGCGTCAAATTATATTTCTTTTGCAGAAAATTATATTCTTCTTTTAATTGTTTCGGATAAGCATCTTCAAAACCAGCTTCTAAAAGCCCCGCCTGCCCGAATAGCAAGGCTTCCAACTGTGTCAAACTATTTTTATGTTTCAATAATGTGAGGAGCGGCGTGGATTTCGCCAGCAGTTCAAACGGTTCGGCATTTACTTTCATGCCAAAATTTCGAGCCAATATTTGGTAAAAAGTTTCCTCCCAGTTATTATTATTATATTTTAAAGTTTCAGAAATTATATTTGTTTTTTCTTCTATGCGTTCTACCAGCAAGCGCTCCAGCCAAAGGTTTTTGGTCATTTCTTTCACTTGAAAAAAATGATATTGACAAGGAATCCAATATTCATTATGTAATAATTTTAAATAAGTCGCCGAAAGCTTGGGAGGCACAAGGTTTTTCAATTCCAGGCAAGGAATACGCTCGCCGCTGGCGCGTGTAATGACTTGATCTTCCTCCAAAACGACGTGCAGAATTACATTATCATAAGCTTTATCTGCCTGATGTCCATGCGCCAGCCACTCAGAAGCACAAAGATGCATTTCCACGTTGCCCGCCCAAAGCGTATCGCCAATGCGGATGCGCGCGTTTGTAAAATCGGGTCCACTATGTGGATTGTACGTTCCAAAATGTAGGATTTCCAAGGGTTCTCCCTCGGTTGTGTGCAAATCTCTCGCGTCTAAGCGCTTGGTACGCCAGAGGTAGTGTAAAAAGTCTTCGCGCATGAGATGGGGTTTGTTTTTTGTTTAGACGCAGAGGTGAGGAAGTGGTCACATAACTTTATGGTCTATTTGGCAGACCAACGTTTGATTCTTTCTGCACAATCCTCCATTGGCAAGCGATCATTGAAAGAAATTAGAATTTGCATTTTAATTGCAGCATCAAAGCTTGGTAATAATAACCTCTCAACCAATTGGTCAAAAATCCATACCATGCCATGTACTTCAATTTCTTTTTCTATACAAGATTTTCTAAGTTTATTATCTCCTGATAATACGATTGCATTGACTCTCAAAGCATAATAAATCACGGTTGCATCAGGGATGGAAATTGTCCTTTCAATTGTTAATTGAATAATACTCTGAAAATCTTCAAATTCAAAAGAATGAATTGTCAAGACTCCATTATTATGATAGGCACTGAGTTCAGCTTGCTGCGATCCATAAAGTTCTTCTATAACTTCAATAGTCGTGTGAATTTCTAACTCAAGTTGGAAGAATAACTCAAGTAACTGAAGTTTGATCAGATCAATAAATATGTTTGCATCTGTAACTGCAATCTTCATTTGGCTGCTATATCTAATACTTTATCTCTAAATTCTGCAAGTTTTTGATTATTTAATGAGGCTGCTTTAGAAGTGGAAATAATTTCCTGAGCTACAGCACGTATTAACAATTGCAAAAAACGATTAGAAATTTCCTCACCAACATAACCTTCCTTTTCTTGCTCTCTATATAAATAATTGTATTTGCTCATAAAGTCTCTAAAATAGCTATCTGAAATTAATCCTAATTCTTTAGCTCTGTACATCAATGCAGATAAAGAAATCCCATAATACTCTTTAAGCAATTTTAGTTCTTTGATAAAAATTTTTGACCGTTTTCCCCCGAAATACTCCCATAATTTATTACCAGGCAATAGCATAGCACCAGCAAAAGCGTCACATATTTTTTCTGCTTCTCTCTCTGAAAAGGTCTCACAATTTAAATATAAATGACCTAATTCATGTAAAACGGTAAATCGCTTACGTACTAGAGGAATATCCTGATGATCATTTAGTACAATAACACCAATTTTACTGCCAACAATTGTAGACATACCCGAAAAAGAAGGATTGGCATTAACCCAATAAACTTTGATATGATTTTCCTCTAATAATTCTATAATATTATAAATAGGATCCAACCCAATTTTTAAAACCTTCTCGCGCATTTCCAATGCAGCTTTTTCTATATCTTTAGAATCGATTATAGGAAAGGCTCTTAATGAAAATGGAAGTTCTACATCGATACCTAAAATATTTTCTAATTCAAGATATCGTTCTAAATATTCTCTGGTTAAGCTTTTTATCCGTTCCTGTTCTTTAACTGGCAATTTTTGTAATTTTCGAAACTCTATGTTTTCTAAAGTAACAGAAGTCTCTCGAAAAAAATAATCTAATGGCACATTTAATGCTTTGGAAAGCAAAGCCAGGATGGAGCTATTGGGCTGTATTTCTCCCTTCTCTAAACGACTTAAATCCTGTTTAGAAATAGTATTTCCCGACCTATCAGATAAGTCTTGCAAAGAATAACCTTGCATTTTGCGGGCATTTTTAAGACGGTCAGGAAAGGAGTTCATAGTTAGAGAGGTTAAGTTTTCCACAAAGTGTTAATAAAAATCACCTGGACAAATTTACTTTTTTTTTCTTTTTTGTCCAAACGTTTGTATATTTGTTTTGTTCAAAAGTTTTTTTTGACAAACATTAAAATAGCCGGGCGCTGTTGGCAGCAACGTCCGGCTATACAAGTAGGGAATAATAACTTTAGTCGAAGTACCACATGGGCTTGTCACCCAACGTGCGGATTCCCTTTTTCTTTGGACAAATGTAGATATTTTCTTTGGTTCTGCAATAAAAATCCAAAGCTTTTTGCCCGGCGGGAGTACCTTCAGGATGTCCGTTAACAAATGAAGGAATTTTTGAGCTAAAACTTAAAGTAATGGCTAAAAATGGTAAGAGCGGTGATAACCGTCGTCATGGAGCCGTGAAAGGTAGAAGCCAAACTTATAATCCAAAAACCGGAAAGTGGACGAAAAGAGACACTAATACTGGTAAATTTTTGGATGTAAAAAAGGATGGTGAACCTTTTAAAGGCGTTTCTAAAGAGAAGTAGTATTTGACTCTTTCAAAATCAATACTGCCTGAGCCGCCCGGGCAAGAGTGGCGGCAATTTTTTAATTTAAATCCACGGATATGCAATTTAATTCTGTAAAATTATGCAAATCTGACCTTTGCATCGAAGCAGGAGGTAGAAATGCAGAGTTGCTTGTTGGTGCATTTGTATTCGTGCTTATCTGCGTAGGCGTAGCAGCCCTTGCAAAAAGCTGATATTAACTACTATAAGGCTTATCTCAAAAATAGGGATAGGCCTCTCTTACTTACACCGCTCTTCGACCATTTGCTGGAAAGGAATATCGCGCACCAGGCGGCCGTAGGTTTCCTGATTATGATATGGATTTTTATCTGATGTAATATTTTGATAATAAAAATCGGCATAAGCACTTAGGCCCTTCTGTTCAAAGGCTAATTCCAGGATACATGAAATATATTTTTTATCTAATTCAGGGTGTAAATGAGCATGATGTTCTAAAACGCGCTGATGGTAGCGCTGTATTTGGCGGTCGGTGGGCCGATCAAAATTGATTTCGCTTATTTTTGGATGCGTATATGCGTATTTGACCAAAAATTCATCTCCTGGTTCAAGAGGCAAAGCGTGTGTCTTTGTATATTCGCTTCGGCGTACCCGATGCTCGTACTGATTGCCATTGGCGACAAAAGAATAGGTTAAATATTCGCTGGATTCATTAAAAAAAACCTTGGCAATCGTAAGGTTGCTGGCTTTTGTAAGCAATTCGGTGCGCTGCGCTTTGGGTCGGATGATTTCGTTATAACGCCAGACGGCTATTCCAATAATGATCATTGCCACAATGCCAACGCTCAGGAAAATGACTTTTCGGCGGTCTTGTTGTTCCTGCACTTTTCGCTCGCGGTTGCGCGGGGTGTCGGCTTGTCGATTGACATCAAACCCATAATGAAATCCGCCATTTTGCTTTTCAATCTTGAGTTCGAGGAGATCATCTTCAATAAAAAAAGAATATTTCCAATTTTGCAGCACGCTAAAATCAATATAAATAACGCTCAAATTGCAATACACCATGAGATGCCCCGACTCCGCGCCGTGGTAGAGCCCTACTACGTATTGCTTGCCGGAAACGCTCGTGTATGCCCAGTTATGCTGCGCCAAGAGAGTAAAGATTAATAATTGACAATGATTTATTGATAATCGTACAGAATCTTGATGATTTAACTCAAATTGTCACAAAAAGATACGGTAAAACCAGAAAAAAGCTTCAGATGGGTATCATTTTAACATAACTTTGCTAATAATGGAGGTTTAGAAGTTGGGAGGTGAGGAGTTTAGGGGTTGAAACCAGCATCCAGAAATTAATAACAAGAAACTAGCTTATGTTTTACGAATTTAAAGGTTTTGTTCCTGTTGTTCATGAATCAGCATTTGTCCACCCGCAAGCGGTGGTGACAGGCAATGTGACCATCGGCAAATATGTATATATCGGGCCGGGAGCGGCCATTCGTGGCGATTGGGGTGCTATTATCATCGAAGATGGTTGTAATGTGCAGGAAAATTGTACCATCCATATGTTTCCGGGGATAACGGTGCGCTTGATGGAAGCTGCACATATTGGGCATGGGGCGATCATTCACGGCGCCACGATTGGTCGCAACGTATTGATAGGTATGAATTCTGTCATCATGGACAATGTAGAAATTGGCGACGAGTGCATTATCGGGGCGCTTACTTTTGTAAAAGCCAATGAGAAAATCCCGCCGCGTAGTTTGGTGGCAGGCAATCCTGGTAAAATAATAAAAGAAGTGAGTGATGAAATGATCACCTGGAAAACGCAGGGAACGAAATTATATCAAGCTTTGCCAAAAGAATGTTTTGAAAGCCTTCGCGCTTGTGAACCTTTGCGGGAAGTACCCTCCAATCGTCCAAAACAAGAAGTACTGTACCAAACTTGGAAATAGATTCAAAACAAGGATGCCTGAACAAAAGCATCCTTGTTTTTCAACTAAATTATCTTTCAAACTCTGCCATTTCTGGCTTGAGTACTGTTTCATTATCTCCTGGTAATTCTATATTGCGTTTAGAGGTTTTGCTTGATAAATAAGTATAAATAGCTGGAATCACATAAAGCGTGAGTAAAGTTGAGAAGATCAATCCCCCAATCACCGCAACCCCCATCGAAACGCGACTCTCCGAACCCGCGCCCAAGGCTAAAGCAATAGGCATCGTACCCAAAATAGTGGAAAGACTGGTCATCAAAATCGGACGGAAACGAGAAACAGCAGCCTCCTTGATCGCCTCCATTCGAGTAAGACCTTGTTCTTTCTTTTGATTGGCAAATTCTACAATCAAGATACCATTTTTCGCAACCAAACCTACCAACATGATAATACCAATCTGGCTGAAAACATTGAGGGTTTCATCGCCCCACCAAAGCGCCAAAACCGCACCGGCAACCGCCAGTGGTACGGTAAACATGATGATAAATGGATCTCTAAAACTCTCAAATTGTGCAGACAAAACCAGATAAATCAAAACCAAGGCCAAAGCAAATGCAAATACTAAACTGGACGAACTTTCTTCATAATCCTTGGAAGGCCCTTTTAATGCTGTCGCAAAGGATTCATCCAATACCCGATCGCCAATAGCGCGCATGGCTTCGATGCCATCTCCAATCGTTTTGCCTTTCGCCAAACCCGCAGAAATAGAAGCTGCAATAAAACGATTGTAGCGATAGAGGGCAGGCGGTGTCGATTGTTCTTCTAATGAAACGATATTATCCAACTGAACCATCTGACCTTCGCGGCTTCTTACATAAAGCGATCTTAAATCAATCGGAGCATCTCTATCCTGGCGTTCCACTTGTCCGATGACTTGATATTGTTTGCCATTCAGAATAAAGTAGCCAAAACGCTGGCCACTCAAGCCCATTTGCAGGGTCTGAGCCACATCTAATATGGAAACGCCAAGGTCTTGTGCTTTCTGACGATCAATATTAATGCGCAATTCCGGTTTATTGAATTTCAAATCCACATCCACAATAGAAAAAGTGGGGTCTTTGCGCGCTTCATCCAAAAACTTCGGTACGATTTCTCTCAATTTATCAAAATTGGGTGCTTGAATCACAAATTGCACCGGAAGCCCGCCTCTTCGATCACCAATGGTAGGATCTTGTGTGATAAATGCTCTTGCGCCTGTAATTTTACTCACTTCAGGTGACAAATCATCCAGAATTTGTTGCTGAGAGCGCCCTCTTTCGTCGGGTTCCAATAGCATAATCGTGGCATTACCGCTGTTGGTAGAAGAACTGCCATATCCGGGCGCTGTATTCACAATAAGGCCTCGGCGTTCTGGAACTTCTTTCTCTACCAAATCACTAATTTGCAACATGATTTTATCCATGTATTCAAAAGTAGTACCTTCGGGCGCGGTGGCATTTACACGCAAGCGGCTACGATCCTCTAATGGAGCAACTTCGGAGGATAATTGAGTGCCTAAGAAATAAATCATAGCACCCGCGATGAGCATCACTATGAAGCCCATCCATCGTACTTTCAGAAAAGCATGGAGGGTGTTGCGATAACCATTTGTAAGTCCTGTAAAAAAAGGTTCGGTAAAACGATAAAACCAGGGATGCCGTTCGCGGTTTTTCAAAATTTTAGAAGCCAGCATAGGTGTCATGGTAAGGGCCACGAAAGCCGAGATGATAACCGAACCTGCTACTACTACACCAAATTCGCGGAACAAGCGCCCTGTCAAGCCCTGTAAGAAAATCACCGGCATAAATACCGCTGCCAGCGCAATAGTAGTGGCAACAACTGCGAAGAAAATTTCTTTTGACCCGCTCACGGCAGCTTGCAAAGGCGTCATGCCTGCTTCTACTTTGGTGTATATGTTTTCAATGACCACAATAGCATCGTCCACCACCAAACCAATCGCCAAAACAATCCCCAGCAGTGTCAACACATTGATACTAAATCCAGCAATATACATGATAAAAAACGCACCAATCAAAGAGATGGGAATTGCTACTACTGGAATAATCGTTGTACGCCAATCCCGCAGAAATAGGAAGATAATAAGCACCACCAATCCAAAAGCGATATAGATCGTTTCTTGTACTTCTGAAATAGAAGCCCTAATAAACTTAGTAGAATCAAAGCCGAGTTCAACGCTGATATCCGAAGGTAGATCACGTTTTATTTGCACGAGACGACGATCTAATTCATCCGAAATTTCGATATGGTTAGAGCCTGGTTGTGGAATAATGGCCACACCTACCGTTGGGATACCATCGCGGCGCAAAATAGAGCGCAGGTTTTCAGGGCCCAATTCTGCGTATCCTAAATCACGGAATCGGACAATTCGCCCATTTTCTTCCTTGATAATCAGATCATTAAATTCTTCCGGCGAATCCAGACGTCCCTGTGTACGTACCGTCAATTCCATGGTATTGCCTTCTACCGAACCAGATGGCAATTCGATATTTTCCCGTTGCAAAGCATTGCGAATGTCAATCGGTGTCAATTGATAAGCGGCTAATTTTTCAGGATCAATCCACAAACGCATGGCGTAGCGTTTTTCACCCCAAATACGAATAGAACTTACACCATTAATCGTTTGCAATCTTTCTTTGAAAAGTCGGTCTGCTACATCACTCAATTGAAGCAAATTGCGGTTCTGGCTACGCACACTCAAAAAGATAATCGGAAAATCATCGGCATCTGCTTTAGAAACCACTGGCGGATCTACATCCTGAGGCAATCGCCCTACCGCTTGCGATACTTTGTCGCGCACATCATTCGCAGCATCTTCGATATTGACACTTAAATCAAATTCGATTGAAATATTGCTTCGCCCCTCCCTACTGGTGGAAGTGATCGAACGAATACCCGCAATACCATTCACCGATTCTTCAATTGGCTCAGTAATCTGCGATTCAATGATATCGGAATTGGCACCTACATATCCAGTAGAAATACTAATCACAGGTGGGTCAACACTGGGATACTCCCGAACGCCCAAAAAATTCATCGCAATGATGCCAAAAAGCACGATTACAATTGACATCACGGTAGCCAATACCGGACGCTTTATACTCAAAGATGAAATACCACTCATAAGTTGAAGGCTTTTGAATTTATAATAACTGCCTTTATCATTTCTTAATCATTAATTCAGCTTTGCAATCGTTACAGGGGCCTCGGGCCGTATCTGAAGAATACCAGTCGTAATGACAGTGTCTCCATAACTTAAACCTTTCACCACCTGAATCAAATCGGCTCTGCGAATACCAGTTTCTATGTCAATCTGTTCGGCCTTTCCGTTTTTAAAAAGATAAACTTTTTTTCCTTCCAATTCCGCTACTACCGCCTGGGTTGGAATCATAATCGCTTCTTCAAAATCGCGCAGATTCACGGTCACATTGACATAAGCGCCTGGCAAAATCTTCCCGTTCGGGTTGGGTGCGGTCGCCTTTAATTTCAAAGTGCGGGTGGTCAAATCAATATTGGGTTCTTTTGCTACAACCGTCGCCCTAAAATCTTCGTTCGAGCCATCCATTCTAAATGTCACTTTAGTCCCTTTATCCACATTCTGACTATAACGCTCCGGCACTGAAAATTCAATATTGATAGGGTTGGTACTCACCAAATTCACAATTGGAGCACCCGGTGAAATATAGGTTCCTTCGCTCACCTGCCGCAGTCCAAGTAAACCATCAAAAGGCGATTTCACTGATCTTTTAGAAATTTGCACATCAATCAACGCCAGGTCGGCGTCCACCTGATCCGCTTCGGCACGCGCAATTTCGTATTCTTGCAAACTGACACCTTCTTTTTTATACAATCCTTCCAAACGTTCTGCGATTTTGCGGGTGAGTTGCTGCTGAACCAGTAAGCGATCGCGCTGAGCTTTGAGTTCAGCGATGTCCAGCTGAACCAACGGGGCGCCTTTTTTAACATAGCTGCCTTCTTTGAAAAAGATTTGCGTGATTTTGCCCGATACTTCACTGGCCATCGCCACTTCGTCATTTGGCACGGTTGAGCCATTCACATAAATCACATCGTGCAAAGAGCCTGCTTTTATGGTCACTGCTTCCACAGGAGTCGGGCCACCGCCTCGCATAGCAGCCGGCTGCGCTGATCCTTTTTCTGGCAATTGAGGCGTTTTATTCTTGCTAAAATAACCCGTTGAGTATAAATAAATAGCCCCTCCAAAAATGACAATCGAAAGAAAAATGGCTAAGTTTCTGATCAATTTTTTACGCATAATAGTAATTTAAAAGAACTCCAAAGTTAGAAATAATAATTTCAAATAAGACAAGCGGTTCAAAGCGATAAATCTTAATAATAGGTTAAAATTATTCGCATGCCCTTTATTCATCAGTAGTTTGTAATTATAAATAACTATCTGCCTTGTTTTAACATCGTTTTAGACAATAAAATATAGCTTTACAATCCTTCTGGATATAGATTTATTATAAAATCTTATGGCTGCTCATTAAAATTAACATTCAGGTAAGATACACCTCTGAAAACAAAAGACAGCACAAGCGTCGGTAACTAACCGCTACTGTCAAGTCGGGTTTTCAATTCTCAAAAAGTACTAAACCCATTTGACGAAAATTTCGATTGGAAAGCACTGATAGAGTCGCTGTAGTTGGATAACATAGAAGATTTTATTAAATATAAGATAGCAAGGCTGCTTCGGGGTATCGAGCAGCCTTACCGTTGGCAGCCTAAGTGTGCTACCCTACTCAGTAATTTGGGGTTACCAGAGTGTTGTCTTAGTGTTTTACGAACCGTTTTGCACTGTTTCCATACAAAGATATGTCCGTTCCATTCTATATAAAATCCCCAAAATTGGGGTGGTATTAAAATTATTTTTTCGGACTGGAAATCGGGTTGGATAAATAAATACGTATTCCTTTATTAAAGATTTGAGTTAAACCAAGACTGGCTACTATTCAATCAAAGCATTGATTTACAGGTCATTGGCTTTATCTATAATTAATAATCAGTTATTTACATTTTTGATTTTGTACAAATAATCGTTCTACACTTATCGTTAAAACATTTCGATGCCCAAAGGAAAGCTGCAAAGAATAGAGGCAAATTTTTTTCTTTTTTTAACTTTGTGCGAATTTTTGATACCCCTTTCGCAAATACGAGAAAAAGAACGCGTTAGCGATTTATGGTTGAAGCAGTTGCGATGGATTTGAAATCCCAAATAAATCTGGAAAAATTGCCCCAGCATATTGCGGTAATTATGGATGGCAATGGCCGTTGGGCGAAACAACACGGCAAACCGCGCGTGTTTGGTCATCGCAATGGCGTGCGTTCGGTACGCGAAACCACCGAAGCCGCAGCAGAGTTGGGCGTGCCATATCTCACTTTGTATGCTTTTTCCACCGAAAACTGGAATCGGCCATACACCGAAGTGAACGCGCTGATGAGTCTCTTGGTGGATACACTGCACAAAGAGATCGAAACGCTGATGAAAAATGATATCCGCCTGCAAGCGATTGGTGATTTGAACAAATTGCCTTCCTCTACACATCGTGCCTTGCTGGAAGGAATCGAAAAAACGCGTCATAATAAGCGTATGACTTTAGTGCTGGCGCTCAATTACAGCTCCAAATGGGAGATCATCGAAGCAGCGCGAAAGCTAGCACACGAAGCTCAAAGCGGCAGACTCAATCCAGATGCCATTGATGAAAAAATATTTGCCAACGCCTTGAGTACCAGTGGCATACCCGACCCTGAATTGCTCATTCGCACCAGCGGCGAAACACGGATCAGCAATTTTCTGCTTTGGCAGATTGCTTATGCCGAATTATATTTTTCTCCAGTTTTTTGGCCCGATTTTAGAAAAGAACATTTGTACGAAGCCATTATCAATTTTCAACAACGCGAGCGCCGCTTTGGTAAAACCAGCGAACAGCTTGCAAAATGAATACAACCTTTTGTCAGATAGGTAACTCTTTTGAATGATTATTTAAAACCGCCCGGCAACACTTCTGATCTTTGTTCGTTTGCTCATTGATTGGAAAACAGTAAGTGTTGATTAACAATTGAATAGAGGAATGAGATACATACAGCTTGTTTTATTGATCCTAATCACCCCGATTGTTGCAGTCGCTCAAACGACCGACAGTATCCCCACCGTTTTTGATTATTCTAATCCGAAGGATTATGAAATTGGTGGAATCAAAGTAATCGGCGCCGATTACAGCGATGATAATGCCATTCTGAGTATTGCTGGGCTACAGGTAGGCGACAAAGTACGCGTACCCGGCCCTGAAATCCCCAAAGCTATCAAAGCGCTCTGGAAATTGCGCCTCTTTACAAATGTGCAAATCGTACAGGAAAAAATTATCGGGGATGTCATCTTTCTCGAAATTATCGTGCAGGAGCGCCCGCGCCTTACCCAATATACTTACCGAAACATCAAAAAGACCTATCACGATGATTTGAACGAGCAAGTCAACAAACATATTCTCAAAGGTGGAATCGTGACCGAAAACGTGAAAGTAAATGCCCAGAAGGAAATTGAGAAGTTTTTTATTGATAAAGGTTATCTTGATGCCTCCGTGCGCGTAGAGGAGATTCCTGATACCGCTCGCATCAATGCGGTTATTCTGGTGTTCGATATGGAGCGGGGCGAGCGCATTAAAATTCAAGATATTGAGGTTGCCGGAAATGTGGAAGTGAAGGATAAACAGTTGCTCAAGCAATTAAAAGAAACCAAAGAGAAAAAACGCATTTTCGCGTCTTCCAAATTTATCAAAAAGGAATTCGACGAAGATAAAAAGAAGCTGATTGCCTATTATAATAAATTGGGTTATCGGGATGCGCAAATCCTTGCTGATAGCCTTTGGCGTGCTGACGATGGCGAATTAGTGGTGCAACTTCGCGTGAATGAAGGAAGTAAATATTATTTCCGAAATATCGAATGGAAAGGTAATTCCATTTATGATAGCCAATACCTGACCGATGTACTCGGCATCAAAAAAGGCGATGTCTACAATCAGGAATTGCTACAGACTCGCCTCCAATTTAGCCAGGATAGCCGCGATATCAGTTCCTTATACATGGACAATGGTTACCTGTTTTTTCAGGTTGATCCGATAGAAGTGGCAGTCACGAAAGACTCAATTGATCTTGAACTCCGCATTTTTGAAGGGCCGCAGGCTACCATTGACAATGTGGAGATCACCGGTAATGACCGCACCCACGAACACGTGGTGAGAAGAGAATTGCGCACCTTGCCAGGTGAGAAATTCAGTCGTTCTGATATCATCCGTTCCCAACGAGAAATCGTCAATTTGGGTTATTTCAATCCGGAAGCTTTGGACATCGGTACGCCGGTGAATCCTGACCGAGGCACGGTAGATATTGCTTATAAAGTGGAAGAAAAACCTTCCGATCAATTGGAGCTTTCTGCCGGCTGGGGCGGTGCTTCTCGGGTGATAGGTACATTGGGCGTTTCTTTTAACAATTTCTCGCTGCGCAATATCCTTAATCGGGAAGCCTGGCATCCTCTGCCGCAAGGCGACGGGCAGCGCCTCTCATTACGCGCACAAACCAATGGCGATTTTTATCAATCTTATAATATGTCGTTCACCGAACCCTGGCTCGGTGGCAAAAAGCCTAATTCTTTTACCGTAGCGGCTTTCTACAATCGTTTTGCTTTTGGCAGAAGAAATACAGATAGTTACCAGAGTTTCAATATTATACAAGGTTCGGTGAGTTTTGGTACGCGCTTGAAATGGCCGGATGATAACTTTATAGCTACGACCGCGATCAATATTCAAACCCTGAATCTGAATAACTGGGGGCGGGGGTTGTTCCGCAGTGATGATGGCGAACTCGTGAGTGAAGGCAGCTACAATAATTTTAGTATTCGCCAGACTTTTTCGCGTTCCACGGTGAATGACCCAATTTTCCCACGTGACGGCTCGCGTATTTCTTTGACAGTACAACTTACGCCGCCGTATTCGCTGTTCAGCGGTAAAGATTTCAGCGATGCTTCGGCCTCGGAGAAATTCAGATACCTCGAATATCATAAGTGGCGTTTCGACGCAGAATGGTACACTCCTATTGCCGGCAAATTGACATTAAAGACCTCTGCAAAACTTGGTTTGCTTGGTTTTTACAACTCAGAAATTGGTACTTCCCCATTTGAACGATTCCAGTTGGGTGGCGATGGCATCAACAACCAACAATTTGGCTTTGCTGGGGTAGATATCATTTCTTCTCGCGGTTATGAAATCGAAGATTTTGAAGCCAATCAAGATCGAACTGGTGGTACTTCTGCAACGCCTGCTTTTGCAAAATATACCCTGGAACTGCGCTATCCGCTTTCGCTTAATCCGAGCTCAACGATTTATGTACACAGTTTCTTACAAGGTGCGAATGTTTGGCGCGAATTGCGCGACATCAATCCATTTGATATCAAACGCTCCGGCGGTTTTGGTGTAAGAGTATTCCTCCCAATGTTTGGCGTGTTGGGCTTCGACTTTGGTTGGGGCTTTGACAAAGCCAAAAATGCAGATGGCAAGCGGACAGACTTCAATATTGTATTGGGCTTTGAACCGGAATAATATTCATGGCTGAGGATTGAGGATTGCCGTAGGCGATATATTCCTCAATCCTCATGCTCTTTATATAAATCTTTCCAAATGATACCCCACGACCGTCCGCAAAGTAGCCAAAGCCAAGGTTTTGGCTTCATCTTCTTTGAAACCCTTATCTATAAAAAAATCTTCTAAGCGTATTTGTGAATGGAAATAAGCAGCTTTGAACGCGATAAGCGTGCGTTGATTCAGGGGGTCGCGCGTTGCCCAACCGGTTAAACCAGCAAACAATTTATCGTTCCAAGCCTGTAAATCTTTAGCAACGTCAGCATCGAGTCTCTCCGGTGCGAGGTATAACATAGCACGCAAGGAAGCGCCTTGAGCGATCTGTTTCTGATCTAATTTCTTTTCTATATTTAAATCTGCAGCAATGGCGTGTGCAATACTCAAATCTTCCCAATTTAAAAATTGATCGCAGGCTTGCAGCAAGAAATTGGGCGTCGCTACATTCGCGTACCGCTCGAACACGCGCTGCATTTCACGCGGATGGCGCTGGAACAACCAACATGGTGCAGCAATATCATTACCCGGTGCACTATGAATGTACTGCAAATGTAAGAGCAATTGCTCCAAATTATCGTAAGCATAAGTCGCTTGATAATCAAAAGGTGGCGGTGAGCTTGATTTTTTGCTGGCAAAGGCTTCCCGAATAGCTGTATTCATCAAAACATTGACTTCATTGCTTCGTCCAATCGAATTGTACAACAAATAAGCCCGGTAGGCCTTAGCGATAGGCGCGTTAGCGTTTTCGATCACCCTTGGTGCATTCGAATCGCTTGGCAAATTATTAATGGCATCCTGCAAGCGATTTCCGCTTGTAGTCGTCCCGCTTACATCAATATGTTCCGCCAGCACAATATATTTTTGCAATTCCCGATTGTTATCCTTCATCGTCTCGTAAGCGCTGGCCGTACCATCGCCATAGTACCCATCCAAACTGCTTTTATAATGCCCTTCTGCTTTCAGCACCTTTTGCAATTCAAGCACAGAGCGGCGTTTGATATTGGAGTGAATGCGCGGCATTGCAGGTTGAGAAACCATGCGCACTGTAGGTCCACTCGGTGTTCGGGGCGTCAGATCAGGATTAACGGTAGGTTGATCGTAAGAGCCTGGTACAGGTACTGTTCGAGGTTGGCTCAATTCCAAAGGAATCAAAGGTTTTTTAAGCCCTGTTTCAAACTCGGTTATTTTTGTCAGAAAAATCGTATTGACCGATTTTACAAAAGCATCCCGAAAGCCAGCTTGTCGAATAAGATTTAACTGTTGCTTGGCAACATCCATATTTTGATAAAAACCCGTCACAATC
This sequence comes from Saprospiraceae bacterium, assembly GCA_033761835.1. GTDB lineage: Bacteria > Bacteroidota > Bacteroidia > Chitinophagales > Saprospiraceae > JADJNW01. The sequence continues at coordinate 24,108 of JANRME010000060.1, read as the reverse complement.
TTGGTAGAATTGCCATTCAGCATTGCATATATATCGCCTATTTGGGTATAATTTTCCCACTCAATCGGCTGAGTGGCTGTCTTTGTTGCCAATTGAATGATCAATACTTCCTGCCCTTCTGCCGGTATTTTTTCTTGTACAAAAGCATTGGCATAGCCTTTCCCTTTCACTTGCGACAAAGCCCTTTCGGCGGCTTCACGTGTTTCATAGCCGCCCGCAAAAACGAGGCTGAGATTGCCTTGCGTCGGAATGGCATGAATAAGCCCAATCGGCTGTATCGCTTCAAAATCGCTACGTTTGGCTTCCAGAAAAGTGCCGACCTGCACCGTGTAGTAGTTTTGCGCTATCGTGGAAATAAGATTCCAACCAAGCATCAACAGCAACAAAAGGGGCAGTTTTTTCATTCGATTTGACTTTTTTGCATTAAACGTAAATATACGCAAAAGTGATGTGCCTGTTTCACCTTTTTGATGAAAACTTGCCCAAAAGTCACTGATTTTACAGGACTTTAAAACTTGTTTAACAGTTTTCTGTTTAAATAACAAGGTAATTTACAAAAATGAATTCGAAAAACACGTAAAGGAATTGAGCAATAATAATGTGACAATTAAGTGTAAATCAAAATTTTATATACACATTAACTATTGACTTTAAGAACCCTAATTTTATCTTCAAGAATTTAATTCAAACCCATGTACACCTACGATACGCTTTCCCAAGCCCTGAGTGAACTCCAAAAACGAGGTTTTAAGGAAGATTTCAACCTATTGGAAGATTGCCTGGAATGCAATGGCAATGCCTATGCTCCAGCAAAATTCAACGTGTTGGAAGTGTACCGTTTTGAAGGGATGACCAATCCTGATGATAGTTCGGTGCTATATGCTATTGAAACTGATGATGGATTGAAAGGAACGCTCGTGGATGCCTATGGTGCTTATGCAAACGCGCTTTCCTCTGAATTATTAGCCAAACTCAATATAGTTGGGCATTAAAGCCCTGACAATATAACAGATCAACCTATTTGGAATTAAGTTTGTTCTTATTTCGATGTTTAAACTTTAAAAAAATAAAGCCATGCATTCCAGAAGCATTGCACATATATTAAAAGGCGAAACCCTGAGCGTTGGAAAAATCGAAGTCAAACAACCGTTACCAACCATGCGGGTAGAGCAAATCAGCCCATTTTTATTATTGCATCATTTTGGTCCAGCTATTGCCGAGCCGGGCGAAGACCCACTGGGTTTGGGCGCACACCCGCATCGAGGCTTTGAACCCGTTACATTTTTGTATAGCGGTGGCATCCGACACAAGGACAGCAGAGGTAACGAAGGCATCCTTACAGGCGGCGACGTGCAATGGATGACCGCAGGCATGGGCATTATTCACAGTGAAATGGCATCCAAAGCTTTTTTAGAAACGGGCGGCGTGCTGGAAGGTATTCAACTTTGGGTAAACCTGCCACAACGCTTCAAAATGGTACAACCGCGTTATCAGGATATTAAATCCTCCGAGATGCCCATCGTTATTGAAGATGATGCAAAAGTGAAGCTCACGATAGTTGCCGGTGATTTTCGGAATGCCAAAGGCCCAGCCCAAACATTTACACCTATTTTGGCGATTAAAGCCAATTTGCAGGCCGGAAGCAGTACTTTTCTGGAAATTCCCGAAAATTTTAATGCTTTGGCTTATATTCTAAGTGGTGAAATCCAACTCAGCAGTGGCTTTAGTTATGAAAGTGAAACACTCTTGCATTTCAAAAACGACGGTGAAGGCTTTCATTTACAGGCTAATAAAGATAGCCATATATTGATTTTAGCAGGCGAGCCGATTGATGAGCCTGTGACGCAATGGGGCCCTTTTGTGATGAACACGCAAACCGAGATTATGCAGGCGATGCGCGATTATCAGATGGGCAAAATGGGCGTATATGTGGATTAAAGCCTTTGTGCAAAAAACCTATAATGTTTTTTGAAACTTTAATAGATTTACCAAAGGTAATATATTGGAATTTAATTCAAAACATATTTAAAAAAGTAATTTTGTAATAAAATAGCTGCCAGATGAAGAAGTGCTATCTCTTGCTTTTAGTCTTGCCCATTTTCTGGAATGCCCAGTTGGGTATGGGCGCACAAGAGGTTATTGATCGAATGACCCAAGCACACGGTAACTTGAAGAAGTGGCGACAAGTCCCCAGCGTCCAATTTCGTACCCATATTTCTTTGCTTGCTAATAATTGGCCCGATTACCACGAAAAAGTAACGGTACAGCCTCTTAGCCGACAGGCCTACGTTGATTTTCTTACAGCAGATGGCAGCAAGGCGGAAGGGAGCGTGACTTATACTGGCGAAACCGCCTGGGCTATCGGCAAGCGCGAAGGATTGGCAACACTGCCGCCCCGACTCACTGCCTGGCGCAATTTCTTTTTATTCAATATCCCTTTTGTTATTTACGATCCGGGGGTGCGCATTAAAAACATGGGCATCGGTAAGCTACCCGACCAAGACCAAGATTATTTGCGCTTGCGAATGACCTTTGATTCGGGCGTTGGTGACACACCGAAAGATTATTATACGTTATATATTCATCCTGAGCATTTTCGGCTCGAAGCCGCTGAGTATATGATGACTTATGCAGGTATTGCGCCATCCTCTCCTTGCCTCATTATTTTCAAAGCTTATACCCAAGTGGACGGCTTCACTGTCCCCAGCACTTATCATTTGTACAATAAAGCAGATATGAAACTGCTGCAAAGGGCAGAAATCAAGGATTGGCGCTTTGATGTGAAATTTGATGAAAAACGAATGATTATGCCGCAATACGCCGAATTGGATACTAGCAAAGCAAACTGAATAAAAGTCAAAATTTAAAAGAACATGGGCATTTTGGTTTTGGCATTGTCGCTCATATAAGAAGTATCGATCAGTTTATTCGTCAACAGTCGAAAGTCTGAACCAATTACTTATTTTGTATCTAAATAAAACTTAATATTATTTAATTAAAGTTCGAAAGGATTAAGATTCTGTTAACGGTAAAACAATATTGGCCCTTCGCGCATTATTCTATATTGTTAAACAAGAGATTATGACGAAGTCTTTCATGATTGAATTCGACCTTCCTGAAGAACCAACGGAAGAATTCTTTTCTCTGATCCCGCGCCAGCGCTATGTTATCAATAATTTAATGGCGGATGGCAAGATTAAATCCTATTCGTTAGCCATTGACCGCTCACGTTTGTGGGTTATTGCGGAGGCTGTTTCGGAATTTGAGGTACTGGAAATCATCAACGATATGCCGCTCAGTTCTTATATGACACCAACCATATCAGAGTTGTTATTTCATATTACTTCTGATGTCTTGGTTCCTTTTTCTTTGAATTGACTTTTGGTTCAGAAGAATCTTCCATATTCACTTATCTTCGCGGCGTTTTTAGAACGTAAATTACCAGTCGTATGAAAAAAAGGATTGCCTTGGACATGGACGAAGTTATCGCCGATGTAGGCCCAAAGTTTTTGGATTTATACGAACGGGAGTACGGTATGAGGTTGTCCAAAGAAGATTACTGGGGCAAAAAAATCTACCAAATTAACGGCGCCGATCATATTCGCAATTTTCTATTCGACAAAGGCTTTTTCGCCGACCTGCCGGTGATGCCTGGTAGCCAGGAAACCGTACGGGAACTGATGGCGCATTATGAGATTTTTATTACCACCGCTGCTATGGAATTCCGCGCCTCGCTCGAAGATAAATACGATTGGCTACAGCGTCACTTCCATTTTATTCATTGGAAAAACTTCGTTTTCTGCGGTGACAAAAGCGTGATTGCTACCGATTATATGATTGACGACCACGTGTTCAACCTGCGTACCTTCAGAGGTATAGGGCTGCTCTACACAGCATCACACAATATTTACGAGACCGACTTTATTCGTGTAAACAATTGGGAAGAAATACGCACATTTTTCCGACAAGAATTAGAAAAGGGAAAATAGCGTTGCACTCAATTGTCTAAACACAGGATTTTATCGGGATATGTCATCAAGCACATGAATCATTTCCGAAATCGCATCAAAAAAAATGGGGCATTGTTCGTAAAATTCGCCGTCACAGGTGCACTGGCTTCTGTGGTGAATTTTGGGGTTTTCAACGTTCTGGTATATTTTCGGATTTTCTCACCGGTTATATCGGACATGATTGCTTATGGTTGCGGTGTTATTTTTAATTTTACACTGCACAAGCGCTTTATTTTTGAAATGAAAGGCTCGGCTACTACTACTTTTATGCTGTACATCCTCGTGTCGCTGGGGGGCATGGCATTAAGTGCGGGGCTGACCTATTTGTTTGTGCAAATTCCGTTTTTTTCCAAATTCCCTTACATCATGAAAATCATTACGATGGGATTGGTGTTTTTTTATAACTTTTTTTCCAAAAGATTTGCCTTTGAAAGGCGTTTTTTTTCTACCGAATAAAATATACTGTATCCATTATGATAAAAAAATTACATTTACTAAATGTTTTCTTTTTGTTGTTTGTAGCATTTGGCTACAGCCAGGAAACGCTCAGCCTTCAGCAATCCATTGAAATCGGCTTGAAAAATAATTACCAAATCCAAATCGCCGAACGCAATCTGGAAATCGCCCAAAACAGCAACGATTGGAGCATCGCCGGGCGCTATCCGAACATCAATGCTACGCTCAACTGGAACAACAACTTTGTCAAATCCAACAATCCCGCCAGCTTTTTCCCTGAGAATACTTCGCTAAGTTCAGGAATTGTGCCAGGAGCAGAATTGACTTGGACGCTCTATAACGGCTCGCGCATTCGCTTGACGAAACAACAGCTTGAGCAATTGCAACAAGTTGCACAAGGGAACGTGCAAATTGAGGTGGAAAACACGATTCAAAGCATTATTTTGGCATACTATCAGGCCTTGGTACAGCAGGAACAACTGCGCTTGCGCGAAGAAGTACTCAACCTCTCCCGCGATCGCTTGGAATATGCACGGGTACGCGTAGAATTTGGGCAGGCGGCTTCTTTTGATGTATTGCAATCGCAGGATGCCTATTTGAATGATTCTACTAATTATCTAATTCAGAAAAATACTTTTGAAAATGCGATTCGTGACCTCAACACCGCCATGGGTGTAGATGCACTGAGTACAAGCTACCAATTGACCGATCAATTGCAGTTTGTGGTACAAACTTACACACTGGAAGATTTGAAAAACCGGATGCTGGTAAACAATCGCACTTTGCAAAATTTGTTTGTCACACGTGAACTCGCCGCCATCGGTACCCGAATAGAAGAAACAAGTCAACGCCCACAAATAAATCTTCGTGTGGGACTCACCGATAATATCAATTATAATATTATTTCTAAACAGGTCAATATCAATGGCGACGAGCGCGATTTTAGTGATGTGCGCACCAACGCCCTTAATACAAACATCGGCGTTTCCCTGGTTTATAATGTCTTCGATTGGGGCGTGCGCAAACGCAATATCCAGAATGCTAGAATCGAGGAAATCACTGCGCAACTCAATATTGAAGACCAGAAACGTACGCTGAATGGCCAGTTAGAAACAACCTACGCTACTTTTAACAATCAACGTCAGCTTGTAGAAGTAACCAATCAATTGGTAAACAATGCACAACGCAGCCTAAGCATCGCCGGCGATCGTTTTGATGCGGGTTTGATTAATGTTTTCGATTATCGAGTGGTACAATTATCTTATGTCAGCGCGGTGCAATCGCGTCTGAATGCTATTTATAATTTGAAAACAACCGAAACGGATTTGATTAAATTAATAGGTGGATTGGTTAGATAAATTATTGATAATTGACCATTTATCATTGATTATTCCAGGACACTGATTTTTGTAATGATGATTTATGATTGGATTGAATATTTTTACAGTCATAAAAAACATATTTATCTAATAGTCAGCCAGCGCATTATAGCATTATCTATTTCCAATGGTTTTAGCTGTCTGCAAAGCCATTTCTACTCGCTGTTTGATAACCACAATACTATCGCGGAACTCGCGCTGCACCGCCAGCATATCCGTCGGGGTAAGCTCTAGTTTTGCAGCATGGTCGTGGTCCTGATCTGCATGTTCATGCTCACCATGTTCGTGACCCGGCACTTCTACATGATTTTCTTCCCAAAAATGATAGCTTGATTCAATCGCTTCTACCTGCTCCACAAATGCAATTTCTGCTGCGGTAAGCATCCTTCCCTGCACATTGATGCTATTTTTTATTTGTACCAATTGCTCGAATTGAGCTTTCATATCCTTTTCAATCGCCATTGCCTGTTCATGAATTTCTCCGGCTTCATGCAATTCCGGGCTCTCCTTTTTGGATGTTCCGCACGCAATGAATATGGCAAGAAGTACTAAAAAACAATATCGCATATTTTAAAATTTTACAATTTGAAACTCAAGCAACGCATTGCTCACACTTGCCGGTGACTACAAGATGCGTACTTGCTACTTGAAACCCTCCAGGTGCACTTACCGCGGGCGCTTCGATTTCGTCGAGGCAGTAGGTTTTACCGCAATCGTCGCAATGAAAATGCGCATGATGATCGTGGTGTTCGTGTTCATCACAACCGCTATGGCAAAGCGCGTACTTAGGCTTGTCGCTTCCGTCAATCGCTTTGTGAATCAATCCTTTATCTTCAAATGTTTTTAAAGTTCGGTACAAAGTTATCCGATCTACTTGCTCGAAATGGCTTTCAATATCGCTGTGCGACAGAGCTTCACGAGCATTTAGAAAAATATCTAATACTTGATTTCTGACCACCGTTTTGCGCAGGCTATGCGCTTCCAGTAATTGTTCAATGCTTATTTTCATGCCCTCCTATAATTTTTTGCAAAATTAGGCTTTTCTTATCACGCAAGCCAAGCGGAATAAAAGTCCTCTCAACCTTTGTCTAAATTTTAACAACATTAACGTTACAAAGTTACGAACTTGTGCAACGAGGTTGCAATTTTTTATTACTTTTGCAACAATGATTCAAATAGTAGTGTTGTTCTAAATGCTATGACAAAAATTTGGAGCTTTGTTGGGTTAATATTTATAGGAATCGCCTTGCCCGTTATGATGCAAGGGCAAGCTTGTACTTTATCTATCAGCGGGAAAGTCCTTAATGCCAAGACGGGAGAGCCAATGGCGTTTGCTAACGTAGCAATTAAAGGAATCAATATTGGCGCGGTAGCCGATGAAAATGGGCTTTACAAAATCGAAAACCTCTGCAAAGGTGATTATGTCCTAGTATGCACGCGCATCGGCTGCGACCATTTGGAGCATACCATTCATTTACAAAATAATATTATAAAAGATTTTCAATTAGTCGAGGAATCTATACAACTGGAAAATGTACTCGTGCATGGGGAAGCTATAAAACTACAAAATACACAAGCAACAAGTGAATTATCAGGCGCAGCATTATCATCTACACAAGGGTTGCCATTGTCTGAATCTTTAAAAAAATTGCCAGGAGTAAGTACACTCAATACAGGCGCTTCGATTGCCAAGCCTGTGATTCAAGGTTTGCATAGCACCCGAATCCTCATTTTGAATAATGGCGTCCGTCAGGAAGGACAGCAATGGGGCTCAGAACACGCACCTGAAATCGATCCTTTTATAGCGGATAAAGTAAATGTGATCAAAGGCGCTTCGGGCGTGCGTTATGGCGCGGATGCGATTGGTGGTGTGATTCTGATAACGCCAAGAGCATTGCCAGTACAAAAGGGGATTGGCGGAGAATTCAATTTGCAAGGTTTTAGCAATGGGCAAATGGGCGTTGCCTCGGGAATGCTGCAAGGTAATCTGGGAGGAAAATTGCCTTTGAGTGGGCGCATTCAGGGCACTTTGAAAAAGAGTGGCAATTTGCAAACGCCCAATTATTTCTTAGAAAATACTGGGGTACAGGAATATAATTTCTCTTGGGCGACTGGCTTGAAGCGTGACAAATTTGATGTGGAAACTTTTTATTCAAGATTTTATACAAAATTAGGCATTTTTCGAGGATCGCATATTGGTAATCTCACCGATTTGCAAAACGCTATTGAACGCGAGCGACCGCTTGACGACGGTTCATTTTCTTACGAAATCGGCAGGCCGCAGCAGCGCATTTCACATGAACTATTCAAATTGAGTTCTTCTTTGCAAACAGGTGATATTGGCAAGTTAAACTTTCAATATGCCCGACAATTCAACCGCCGCCAAGAGTTTGATGCGCATAAACAATTTAATGAACTTTCTGAAGAAATTACGATACCAAGCATTGAATTTGAACTCACTACACATACAGCTGATTTAACATGGGAACACAAGCCTTTTTTGAATCTTCGAGGTGATATTGGTTTGGATTTTATGTATCAAAAAAATACGACCGACCGGGGCGCTTTGATTCCGAATTATGACAGCTACAACGCCAGCGCTTTTTGGATTGAGCGTTGGAAAAATTATCCATTTCCATTGGAATTGGAGGCAGGCATTCGATATGACTATCGCTGGATGTCGGTGGGGCAGCAAGGGCGCGATACGATTGGGTTAGACCTCAACTTTAGTAATGTTTCCGGGACTTTCGGGGCGATTTATAAATTTCCAAAATTGGTTATTTTAAGATTAAATATCGGTTCAGCTTGGCGTGCGCCAAATGTAAGCGAATTGTATAGTGATGGTGTACATCATGGTTCGGCATCTTATGAAAAAGGCGACCCAAGTTTAAAGCCTGAAAGAGCAGTAAATACAAGCTTAACAGCAGAATTGGATAATAAAAAGAATTTTACAGTCAGTATAAATATATATTATAATAATATTCAAGATTTTATTTATTTAAATCCGCGTGAGCAGCCGCAATTGACCATTCGTGGGGCATTTCCGGCATTTGATTATCGCCAGGCCGATGCAAGGATTATGGGCTTAGACTGGGGTTTGGATTATGAATTCATTCCCAATTGGGCAATAGAATCGCGCATTTCGCTGCTACGTTCCTGGAATCGAACATTGGATGATTATTTAGTTTTTATGCCCGCTGATCGTTTTCAGCATGGGTTGAAATATAATTTCAACAATAAAGACACGGAAAAAGAAGCGCCTTTTATTCGCTTCACGATGACAAATGTTTTAAAGCAAACACGCGTACCTAAAAATACCGACTACGCCCCAGCGCCGCCAGGCTATACGCGGTTTGATCTGGAGGTCGGAACTACTTTTTATTTGAAAAAACAGCCTATTGAAGCGGGTTTGAGCATTTTAAATGTATTCGATGAAAGTTATCGGGAATATTTGAATCGCTTTCGATACTTCAGCGATGAGTTGGGTAGAAATATTTCACTACGCATAAAAATTCCGTTTGGAGTGAAGTAATATCTAATTAAATATCAATTTTTTAAACTTAAAATTTTTTAACAACATGAAGATCAAGCATCTCAAGTTGCAGGCTATGTTTTTTGTCTTTTTGTCAGCTTTTGTTTTTATTACAGGTTGTGATAAAGACGATGATAATGGACCTGGCAATGAGCAGGAATTGATTACGAGTATTATCTTAACTTTCGCGCCAACAGGTGGCGGTATCCCTATTGTAGTTAGTGCTAAAGACCTTGATGGCGATGGCGGCAATCCTCCGGTTATACAAAATATTGAACTGAAGGCAAATACCGATTATGCACTATCGGTTTCGTTTTTGGATGAATCAAAGAGTCCGGTAGAAAACATCACCGAAGAAGTAGAAGAAGAAAATGTGGAGCATCTTGTTTGTTTGGTTGGTAGCGGCGCTATGCCAAGCCCTGTCATTCAAGACAAAGACGACAATGGAAAACTCCTGGGTTTAGTAAGCATCTTAAAAACGGGAGCAGCAGGAAATGGTACTTTGAAGGTTAGTCTCAAACATGAGCCAGATAAAAACGCTGCAAATGCTTGCAGTACAGGCGAAACCGATGCCGAGCAAACGTTTAATGTAGCAGTGAAATAGTGCAATCGTGTTATGGTTATTAGTGTTATGGTGTGTTTGAGTTTTCTCTTTAGCACCATAACACTAGGGTACCATCGCGCCAATCCTTATGGTCGCGCCATTGTTTTCTTTATAAAATCTGCAATATCCTTTTTAAATGCAATTAAAGAAGGCTTATGCGTGTACATCATGTGTCCTGCTTCGTAATATTTCATTGTAATGTTTTTCTTGATCTCAGGCTCTAACCCCAAGTGATCAATCGTATATTCCACACCAAAGAATGGGGTTGCAATATCATAATAACCATTTAAGATCAAGATTTCCAGGTTCGGATTTTTGGTCATAGCCTCAGCCATATCCACGCCGGTATTGGTGGTACGAGGGAAGCCGCCACGACCATTGGCACTGTGCGACCAATCCCAGTTGAAATCGGGATTGCCATCTCTAGCAGTGAAGTTGTATGTAATCTCAGGATTGACTTTCAACTGATTATAAAAATAATCCATAAAAGTAGCCTTGTACGCAGGACTAATCGCTGAACTTTGTGGGTCGTATTGCCATCCTTGGCTTAGGGGTTCTTGATTGATCCCTTTAAAACGACTGTCCAAACGACCAACCGTTAAGCCTTCGTCGCGCAGTAATTCCTGTCCAAATTCACTCGCCTGAACCCTGAGGTCTGCCATGCGAATATAATCTTTGTTCAAGCCAGTGAAATAAGCCAATCGCTCTACGATTTTTTCCTTTTCGGCATCGGGCAAACGATCACCTTTCATCAAAGCGCTGGTGTATTCGCCTTCAGCAAATTCTCTTGATTCTTGTATAAATTTTTCCAAACTGGCAGGTTTATTCGGCACTTTATTATGATACCAAGCCGTGGCAGCATAAGTTGGCAGATTCAAAGGGTAAGAGATATCGTCACCTTGCGCAAAATTCAAAGTCCTAATATCAAACACTGCCGACACCATGATCACACCGTTCAAAGCCATGCCCAATCGCCCATCCAGATAATTGGCTACTGCTGCCGAGCGCAGCGTGCCATAGCTTTCGCCGAGCAGGTATTTGGGAGAATTCCAGCGCTTGTTTTCGGTAACAAACTGTTTGATAAATAAACTCACGGTGCGCATATCTTGATCAACGCCCCAAAAATCCTTGCCTTTGGCTTTACCAATGGGGCGACTCAAACCCGTACCAACCGGATCGACCATTACCAAATCCGCCATATCCAAGACAGAATAATTGTTGTCCTCCAAGCGATAAGGCGCAGCCGGCGTGAAGCCAGGATCGTTCACTACCGTGCGTTTCGGGCCCAGAACACCCAGATGCAGCCATACAGAAGAAGAGCCCGGTCCGCCATTATAGGCAAACATAATCGGGCGACTACTTTGGTCTTGCGCGCCATCTTTGATATAAGCCGTGAACCCATATAAAGCAATCGGTTCATTTTGCTCATCGCGCAACAGCATTGTGCCTGCCGTGGCAGTGTAAGCGATGCTTTTGCCTTCAATGGAAATCTGGTGTTTGGTTATGGAAACTTCTGGTTTAGGAAGTGTATCCCTTTGTGCAACAGCACTTTCCAAAAGTAAAAAAATTACACTAAATGAAATGAATAAGTGTTTTACAAGCCTCATAATGTTGAATTGAAAGATGAATGAATAGAGGCCTGAATTTAAGAAAAAAGCATTAAATAGAAGTCTTTTAGTGCGATGGTGTTATGATTCTAAATACTCAAGCACAAGATTTTCAAATCATTCTTAGCGCCATTGCACTAAAACACCATAACACCATCGCGCTAATCCCTACTTTTGCACCATCCCATCCAATAGGTTGATGACACGCGAGCCATACTCAGCGTTTTTCTCAGAGTGGGTCACTTGAATGATCGTCACGCCTTCTTCTTTATTCAGATGCGTAAACCATTCCATGATCTCCAAGCTTTGTTTAGAATTTAGATTCCCCGTAGGCTCATCAGCCAAAATTAGTTTTGGGCTGGTAATCAATGCTCGTGCAATGCCCACCAATTGTTGCTGCCCGCCAGAAAGCTGCGTTGGGAACAAGTTTTTCTTCGCCACCATATTGAAGCGGTCGAGCATATCGGCTACCATTGCTTTGCGGTCGCCGCCTTTTATGTTTTGGTACAGTAATGGTGTTTCGATATTTTCGTAAACCGTGAGTTCATCAATCAGGTGATACGCCTGAAACACAATGCCAACCTGGGTTTTGTAAATTTGAGAGCGTTGTTTCTCTTTCATTTTAAACACATCCTGGTCGAAAAAAAGATATTCGCCTTCATTTGGCTCATCGAGCATGCCCAAGATGTGCAGAAGCGTTGACTTTCCAGAGCCGGAAGGCCCCATAATCGAGATGAATTCACCTTCCTCCACATCCATATTAATTCCATTTAATACGAAAGTGCGTTGGCCACCAGTCTCATACCACTTGTACAAATTCCTTATTTGAATCATAGTATTGAAATGCGTATTTTATTCGTTTATTAAAAACAATTCATATTTTTATTACATCGCAACATTATTTTTTTTCCTTGACTATCAATAAAATAGATGCGCATATTTTTATTTTTGAACAACTTTATTGTTTATTATAAAATTATGTATCTATATGTTTCAAAAACTAAGCCCTGAGAGCTGATTAGCATTAAAAATAAGCTTTTACCACAATATGCTTACACTGCCAAGCTAATAAATTTATTACAATCCCCAAATAACAAATATCCCCAGGCAACCAAAATTCACAATCACTCCGTCCTCAAAGACCTTACAGGATTCGCAAAAGCTGCACGAATCGCCTGAAAACTCACGGTAACTAATGCAATCACCAAAGCTAATACGCCCGCTACCACAAACATCCACCACTGCATATTGATTCTATAAGCAAAACCTTGCAGCCAAGTATTCATCGCATACCAAGCGATCGGAAATGCCAATACCGCCCCAATAACAACATATTTCAAAAAGTCTTTGGATAATAATTCGACAATCTGACTCCCGCTCGCGCCCATCACCTTGCGGATGCCAATTTCTTTGGTGCGCCGCTCTACGGCATATGCTGCCAAGCCCAACAAGCCCATGCAAGCAATAAAAATGGCTAAAATCGCAAAGACGCTAAAAATCTGGCCCGTGCGCACTTCGGTTTTGAAAAGCGCATCATACGTTTCATCCAAAAAAGAATAGGCAAATGGTACGCCCGCTTGTTGCGCATTCCAGGTATTTTCCAAAAAGCTAATAGTACGGCGGATATCATCGCCTTTGATTTTTACAATAAAATTGCGGCATCGCTGCATATCCTGAGAGAAAAATACAAGCGGCGAAATCTCATTTTTCAAACTTTGATAATTGAAATCACCCACCACGCCAACAATCATGAAACCAGTCGAGTCGCCTGGATAATACAAACGTTTTCCAACGGGATCGCTCAAGCCAAATCGCCTCACCGCTTCTTCATTCAAAAGCAAAGATTGCGCATCTGTCGTAAATTCCTTTGAGAAATTTCGCCCCTCTTTTATCTTTAAATTCAAAGCTGGGATATAATCCTCATCAATTTGCATAATGCTGACAATCTGCGTATTGCCTCGCTTTTCTTCGCTTTCCAGGCCCGTGCCATCAAAATCCTCACCTACCGGCTTCCAACGTGCTGCCCCTACTTCCAGGATGTCCATGTTTTGTTTGACACTATTTTTAAAAGCCTCCATACTTGCAAGCTTGTTGGCATTTTCGATGATAACCACGTTTTCTTTATCGAATCCCAGTTCTTTTGAACGAATATAATCAATTTGTTGCCAAATAATAATGGTGCAAGTAATCAGCGCAATCGAAGCGACGAATTGCCCGATGACCATTGCACTGCGCAAGATGCCTGTTTTCAAGCCGCCCGCCGAACTCTTCCCGGCAAAGGCTTCGGTTGGTTTGAATTTTGACAAGAAAAACGCTGGATAGCTGCCTGCTGCCATGCCCAAGAATACTGAGAAAACTACAATTGCAAGAATACCCAAGGGATTTGTGAGTAAATTCATCGAGATATTATTGCCCACCAATTGATTGAAAGACTGTCGTACCAACATAACCAGTGCTGTTGCAAAAATCGTCGCCACAACGGTCAGTACCACCGCTTCTATGCCAAATTGCAGCACCAATGAAGACCTGGTAGAACCTAACGTTTTGCGAATGCCCACTTCTCGAATCCGCTTCACAGAAAGCGCCGTGCTGAGATTAACATAATTCACGCAAGCAAGCAGCAGAATCACAATCGCTATAATCATCATCGAATAGACGTAAACATTGCTACTGTTGGGTTCAAAATCGCCATCCAAATCGGAGTGCAGATGAATGCGGGTCAAAGGCTGCGAAGAAAAAGTAACATCAACGCCACTTTTTTTCTGTTCTTCCAGGAATGGATGATGTTTTTGTAAAAGCGCCGGCACTTTTGCCAATACGGTTTCCATATTTGCTTGCAATGCTAATAAAACATACGTTGATACATTAAAACTCTCCCAGGTTTTGTCATTATCGAACCAAGTTCCTTTCATCGAAACAATAGCATTATAATGAAAATGCGAATTGGCGGGCGCAGCCTCAATAATGCCGCTTACCGTACAAATACTGTCGCCAATGCTGATAGTGGAACCAACGATGTTTTGAGCGTTTTTGCCAAAATATTTCTCCGCCAATGCTGGCGTCAACAACACTTGATTGGGTGCAGACAAAGCCGTTTGCGGATTGCCTTCGATCAATTTGAAATCAAACAAATCAAAGAAGTCAGGATCGGCAAAATAAATATTGTCTTCCTGAAAAACCTGGTCTTCTCTTTTGACAATTTGCGCATCCCGATCCAATAAGCGCGTAGCTTTCTCTACTTCCGGGATTTCTGCTTTCATCGTTTCTGCTAACAGTGGATACGTTGCATTAAAATGAATCTCCTGTCCTTCCATTTTCAAATCGAGCGCCATGCGATGGACGCGCTCCGCCTTGCTGTGAAAGCGATCATAACTCAATTCATGATGAATGTACAATACCATTAATAAACACACGGCGATGCCTACCGCCAAGCCAGAGATATTGATAAAAGCATAGGCTTTATCTTTCAGAATATTGCGAATCGCCGTTTTTAAATAGTTCTTAAACATAGCTTTATTGTTTTGGGTATTAGGGTTTTATGGTGTTATAGTTTTATAGTGTTTTAGTGTTAAGGTGCGATTGTTTTTCGATATTTTGATACTATAACACTAGCGAACTAAAACACCATCATACCAAACTATTCGCTTCTCAAAGACGTCACCGGATTCGCATTCGCTGCTTGCACAGCTTTTATTCCTACTGTAAAAAGCGCAATTAAAATCGCTGCCACGCCCGCTATTGCAAATATCCACCATTGCAAAGTAATGCGATAGGCAAAATCGGTCAACCACTGATTCATTAGCCACCATGCAATCGGGAAGGAAATTAGCGCTGCTATCAACACCAATTTCAAAAAATCTTTCGATAACAATGTCACAATGCTGCCAACATCTGCGCCCAATACCTTGCGAATGCCAATTTCTTTGGTTCGTTGTTCAATAGCAAAAGTTGCCAATCCTAAGATACCCAGCAATGCAATAAAAATGGACAAAGCCGAAAAATATAAAAAGAGTGCCTGAAAACGCTGCTCCGATTGGTACAATTGATGGATGGATTCATTCAAAAACCAGCCATCAAAAGGCGCTTGAGGTAGCACTTTCCGCCACGTCCGTTCCACTGAAGGCATTATAGTTGCAAAGCTGCCAGGAGCAATTTTTAAGGAAAGGAAATCGAAGCGACTTTGCCAGGGTTTATTGGTCAAAATCAACGGCGCAATTTCATCGTGCAAAGTGGCAAAATTGAAATCTTTTACTACCCCAATGATAGGATGTTCACCGTTGCGATTAATGACTTTTCCAAGAGGTTCGTTCCAACCCAAGGTTTTAGCTAAGGTTTCATTCACTAAAAAAGCTTCTTTATCCGTTGTTCTATCTTCTGAAAAAGCCCGTCCTTGCAGCACTTCCAGCCCGAACGTTTCCAAAAAAGCTTCATCAATATCCACCACATTAATCATCATCGTCTGCTCCATACCTTCAGGAATATAGCCATTACTGGTGAACCCGCCACCCGGCACTTCCGATGAACCGGCAACGCCCAGCACACGTGGCAAGCGCGACAATTCCTGTTTCAATATGGCATATTTATCTTGAGCATCATTTCCTAACAAAGGCAGCACCAGCACATTTTCTTTATCAAATCCCAAGGATTTCCTTTTTGTAAAATCCAACTGACGATTGACCACAAGGGTGCAAATAATCAAAGCGATAGAAATGGTGAATTGCAACACCACCAAGCCATTGCGAATGCCTTGTCGCTTCTGCCCTGTTTGATTGCGTTTGAGCGATTGAATAGCTTCTAAAGAAGATAGATAAAATGCTGGATAGCTGCCTGCTACCAAACCAACCACAATTAATATGAAAAATATACCGCCTATTGTCAATGAATTCAAGGCATCTGCCAAATGTACATCCGCGCCTAATATTTGCTCATAAAGCGGCGTAGCGGCTTTGACCAAGATTATGGCTAACAATAAGCCCAAAAAACTGAGTAAAAAAGATTCTCCCAGAAATTGGGCAATCAAATTTTTTCGATAAGCGCCCAACACTTTGCGTACGCCTACTTCCTTTGCACGCCAGGTAGCTCTGGCAGTAGTCAGGTTAATAAAATTGACGCAAGCTATAAATAAAATAAGCAGTCCCACAGCACCAAAAATGTATAAATTGGTACGCAGGTTTTTTGAATATTCATTATATTTCAAGTGAATATCATGTAATGATTGTAAATAAGCTTCTAATTTCAACCCATAATTTGCATACGATTCATTGATATGGCGCCACATAAAATCAGGAAACTTATATTGTAAAGATTCGGGCGTGGCATTTTCTTGCAATTGAACGTAAGTGATATATTGGTTGCCACCGTTCCAATCCAAATAGGTATTGGGTTCATGGAAAAGCGTCGAAAATGAAATCAAAGCCTGAAATTGCAGATGCGAATTTGCAGGCGGATCCGCCACTACCCCACTCACTTGGTACGTTTGCTGATTGTCAATTTTCACCGTTTTGCCGAAAGGCACTTCATCTCCAAACAACTGCCGCGCAGTAGATTCGGTCAATACAATCGAATAAGGCGCTGCCAACATTTGTTGCGGATTACCGACTTCCTCTTTAAAGGAAAATACGTCAAAAAAAGTAGAATCGGCATAACTGATTTCCTTTACTTTCAATGACTTATCTCCAACGGCGATGTATGCTGGGCGCGAGGTGGAAATTCTCGTATAGTTTTTTACCTCCGGGAATTCCGCTTTCATCGCAGGACCAATTGGCGGCGTAAAGACATAACTATCCTCTGACCCCGCGTCGGCGCGATGGGTCAATATGGAAACCCTGTAAATTTCATCTGCATTGGCATGGAAATTATCATAATGTAATTGCAACTGAATGTATAGCAAAATTATGATAACCGCCGCAAGCCCAATCGCTAAACCTATAATGTTAATAAGGCTGTAGAGCCTGTTTTTGAGCAGACTCCGAACTGCAATTTTGAAATAATTTTGCAACATACGACTAATGTTTTGTGATTTGTTTAATAGTCAGTCGCATGGAGTTCAATCTTTATTTTTATTCTGACCTCAAAGACTCAACCGGATTCGTATTTGCTGCACGAATTGCTTGTGAAGAAACAGTAAGCAATGCGATTGCTAAAGCACCAAAGCCCGCCAGCGCAAATATCCACCAGCTTACATTGATGCGATAAACGAAAGCTTCGAGCCAATTATTCATCGCCCACCAGGCAGCCGGGAAAGCAATGAGCATGGAAATGGCAACCAACAAAAGAAAATCTTTGGAAAGCAGTGTAACAATATCCATAATCGTAGCGCCCAACACTTTGCGAACCCCAATTTCTTTAGTACGTTGCTGCGCCGCAAAAGCCGTCAAACCAAATAAACCGAGGCAAGCAATAAAAATCGCCAAACCTGCAAAAGTAGCAGCGATACTGCCTGTGCGCTTTTCCGTGCTGTACAAGACATCAAATTCTTCATCCAAAAATTGATAATCAAAAGGACGATGCGGCGCTAACGTTTTCCATTTGTTTTCTAAAGCGCTAATGGTACTTGAGAGGTTATCACCGGAAAGTTTGAGCATAATTTTATTCAACTGCACATTGTCAATAAAAATAACCAGTGGTCCAATTGCTTCGTGCATGGATACAAAGTGAAAATCTTCCACCACCGCTTTAATCTCGCCCTGTCTGCCATTTAAGTTTGCACGCTTGCCTACTGCATCCTCCGGCTTCCAGCCTAATTTGGCAGCCGCCGATTCATTCAAGATAAATTTATACTTTTTTAACTGAAAACTATCCTGGTTCACGTCCGCGAAGTCAGCATCGCTGAAATTGCTACCTTGCAGTAAGTTCATACCGAGCGTCGGCACGAAGTCTTTATCTGCCGCCACAGCATTGACCGACAAACTGAAACCCTCAGGATAGCCCTCCGCCCAGATGCTGTAGCCGCCTTTAATAAAAGTGGGTGTCTCCGTAGCCAGCGCCACACTTTGCACGTTGGGAATGGCTTCGAATTCATTTTTAAAACGCTCCAAATTCCCTCGAATGATATTATCCGTAGGCAATACTAAAACCTGATCTTTATTATAGCCCAATTTTCTATTTTGAATAAAAGCCAGTTGATTCTGCACGACAATTGTACCAACAATCAAAAATATCGAAACCGCGAATTGAAACACCACCAATGCTTTGCGCAATTGCACCCCGCCGCCGGAGGTTTTAAAATCCCCTTTCAATACGCGTATTGGCTGGAATCCTGAGAGCATCAATGCCGGATAACTTCCTGCAATCAGGCTGACCAACAAACCAATGCCGATCAATCCCGCCAGCGCAGAAGGATTTTCTAAGAAAACAAAAGTCATCTCCCGATTGGTCAATTGATTGAAAGTTGGCATGAGCAAATAGGCTCCAAAAAGCCCCAACAACAGCGCGGAGAAAGTAACCAAAGTGGATTCCCCCAGAAACTGCTGGAATAATTGATTATGCAGTGCGCCAATAACTTTGCGGACGCCCACCTCACGAGCACGCTCCGCGGCACGGGCCGTCGACAGATTCATATAATTGATACAAGCAATCGCCAGAATCAACAGCGCAATCGCCGAAAAAATATACACATAACGAATATCGCTACCAGGCTCTATCCCACCCTCCACACGAGCGCGAAGGTGTACATCGCGCATAGGCTGCAAAAGATAAGTGAGGTAATTATTATCGTTCATCTGCCCGCCCAATGCTTTATTGACGTAGGTTCTGATTTTAGCTTCCAATGGCTTTGCCAATTTGGGATCGCTCAATTGCAGGTAAGTGATAAAATTGGCAGAGCTCCAGATTTCCTCCCGCCAGTTTTCCAGCGAATGGAAAGAAGCGATAAAACTAAATTTAATCTGCGAATTCGCAGGCGGATCGGCTACGATGCCAGTCACTTTGAATGCTCGCGTACCATTAGCGGTAATCGCCTTGTCCAATGGGTCTTCGTCACCAAAATACTTCTTCGCCGCAGATTCGGTCAGCACGACAGTATTGATGTCATCCAATAAAGTGTTCGGATTACCGCGCAGCACTTTGAAAGAAAACATATCAAAGAAAGTAGAATCGGCATACAAAAATCCACGCTCTTCAAAAAGCCGGTCTTCATAATTCACTACAATCGGCGAAAAGCCGGACACATCATAAATGCGCACACCCGTCACCACTTCCGGGAATTCTCTGTTGAAGGCAGGATAAGCCGCTGTGGGCGTCATCACGACTTCGCGTACTTCCCCGTTGGAAACAGCTTTTAAGCTTAGGCGGAAAATTTGATCCCTTTTCTCCTGAAAATTATCATAGCTGAGTTCAAACAAAACATAAGTTGCTATCAAAATAAAGCAAGTCAAACCAATAGCAAGTCCGAAAATATTGATAAAGGAGTAAGCTTTGTTGCGCGAGAGATGGCGCAGGGCGATGGTGAAATAATTTTGCAGCATAGTAGCACTGTGTTTTAGGCTTATAAGAATAACATTACCGTTATATAAATGAACACCGTGCCAAAAATATAACCAATTGGAAATCAGAAATTTGAAATTTGAAAGGTCGAACAATTGTCCGATTTTGATACAATGATTGTGCGGAAAGAGGACAGTGCGATGCGTAGGACGCCTAAACGTTTGTCTTATAAAACAAATTTAATCCCTGTAGCAGGCGCTCCAATTTATTATTGAAATCCATAGGGTCTTGCCAGCGAGAGAAGTCGAGTACATTGTATTTCTCGATTTGCAGCTTGATGCGCTCCGAAAGATTGCCATTGCGCCATTCATTATCTATTGCTATGGGACAAATAACATTCCGACCAGATTCTTTTTCTACTTTACGTGCCAGATCAATTTCTAATTCTACCCAATCGCTTTCGGCAGAATGCTTGGACAACACAAGCAAAAATATTTCATTCAGGCGGATAGCACGATCAATCTGCTTCTCCAATGGGCCGGCGATACCGTCGCGCACATCGAGCCAGTAGAGAATATTGCGCTGCTCGAATACCTTACCGATATGCTCAATAAACGCCGCATCCTTGCGCGAATGGGAGATGAAAAGATTGTGTAGCTGAATAGGTGTGTTATTGCGGAGATGTTCCACTTCGTATAATATATCTACTACTTGATCGGGCGTGAGGTTTGGTTTTTGTAATTCCATGGACTTGACCATCCAATCTTGCCAGCCGCACCCGCGGGTGAAGGATTTGGGAAGCGGAGTTTTGGTTTGCTGGAAGACGCTGATGTCGAGAGTAGAAGGGCCTGAATGATATATAGTATCTAAATTAATAACATTATCCAAAGTTAAATTGCTTAAAAGTGTATAATGAAAATTTGTTATACACAAATTTGCTCCTGTTAAATTAACTCCGATTAAGTTTGCGCTGAATAAATCAGCTCCACTTAAATTAGCCTCTCGTAAATTTGCATAACTCAAATCTACTCCTCTCAAATTGGCACCGCTTAAATTGGCACTAGATAAATCTACTTCATTTAAATTCGCGCCACTCAAAAATGTATTACTTAAATTGGCTTCACTTAAATAAGCTGATTTTAAATTAGTTTCATATAAATCTGCTTGATGCAAATTCACACCGTGTAAACTAGCTTCTTTTAATTTGACTTCACTTAAATTTATCGACTCCTTAGAATTCTCCTCCCGCCATTTATTCCACACCTCCACGCCCTGCTTTAAAATTGCTAATTGTTCTTGGTTTGCCATAGCAAAAGTTACAATAGTGAGTTAATTGGAAAGCTTGCAATATTTGCTAAATTCAAGCATTTCTGCTTTATATATTTTTGATCGGTCAATTTCTTGGAGTTTTTCTAAGTTTTCAATTAAGGCAACATAAGCATTTGAAATTAATAAGCATGTTTCCCCATAATTACCTCTAAGTGCTTTACTTGCTTGAATAGATTTTTCTAGCCACCTTACGCCTTCCTTAAAATTGCCTGTTTTGCCGTACAAGTTTCCCGCCTCAAAATATAGAAAAACACTTAAAGTGATTTTTTCTCTTGATTCGGGTAAACTTTGACAAATATTCATAGCTTTCTTTTGATAAGAAATGGCTTCTGAAAATTTTTCAATTTTGAATAACTCATCAGCAAGCCAAGAATAAGTTATGACTAATTGCTCAGATACATGTGTTTTTTCTATTAATTTGATAGCCTTCTTAAATTCTTTAATGCCTTTTTGTTTTTGTTTATTCCCAATATAAGATGCACCAAGCAACTGTCTAGCTTTTATAATTAGCCAAATGTGAGTCAAATTATTTTTGTCATATAAAGCTAAGGCTTTATCGAGCATCTTAATCGCCTGATTGTAAGACTTTTTAAATAAATGTATTCTGCCAAGTTCGTGATAACATTTAGGAATCTCATCTTGAATGTCTAATTCAATTGAATATTTCAAGGCATCATCAATAAAATTCATAGCGTAGTCAGGCTTATATGGAGCTATAAACTCCCCCATTCTACGAAAGTTTGTAATAGTTCTGTTATTTTTAGGAAGTTGTGAGATGGAAAGAACAATATCTGATTCCGATAAAGTGCTTTCAAAATTTTGAATATCTTCCATGCGACTATACACCGCTATTTTTAAAGCGTATATTAACAACCAATCTTCTATTGTCGGCAATGTCTTAGAATCTCTATACTTTTCAATAGCTCTTAAAGCAGAACTAGAGTCCTGCATTCCTAAATTTAGGAAAACCATCTCACTAACTACTTCTTCGTTCTTTACGCCTAAAGTATCAGAGATATAATTATAATTCTCTAGAGCTTTTTGCGGTTCTCCAACATTTTTATAAAGTATGGAACTTAGAAATAATACAACATAGTCAACCTTACCTTGCAGTTTCCCATCTAAAATTTCTGGAATAGTAATTGGAGAAGAGTTTTTACTAAAGTCTTGGCTATTTTCTCTGAGAAATGACTGATGATTTGGGCTGGTGAGATAATTTACACATACTTCGTCTTTTCCAGATAAACTACAATTTTCTGCTAATTGATCTCCATATACAATCAAATCCAAGCCATATTTATTAATAATATATTGAGCACTATCCCGATTGAAGTTTTCTCCGATACGATCAATACAATCATCGCAATAAATGAAATTGGCTAATAGATCATCCTCTTCCTTTTTGATATTAAGCCTTCTATGAATAATTTTGCCAATATCTTCAGGGCTTTTACCATATTGATTAAAGGGAAGGATTAGGATATTGGGGACTTTATCATCTAATTGGAGATTGAAGTTGTATAGTTTTAAATTATTACTGTTGCCAAAAAGAAATCCATTAAATATTCCCCAACTAACAGATCCACTTATTAAAACACCTACTATTATCCAAAATAAGAGTTTTAGATGCCTATTATTTCTTGAACCTCCAACTTCTATTTTACCTTCTTTAACTTGTTCAATTCTTCTTTTTATTTGTTCTAGTTCATTTTCAGCTTCTTCAATTTGATTGTCTAACTTAAAAGTTGTCGCAGCATCATTTTCGTAAGCTCTGGTCTTGCGTAATCTATTTATAAGCTTTAGCTTAGTTTCAGCTTCACTTTCCAATCCCTTAATTTCTTTTTCCTTCAATGACATTAATTATTCTTTGTTGATTTTTGAAAAATTGCCATGAATTACCGAGGTGTTATATAATTACTAGGAACATACGGCTAAATAACAATGAAGTTTCAAATATAATAAAAGGCATATAAATCGCTGGCGTTTTTAAAATTCTGATTCTACTATTTGCACATTTCCCAAAAACCATTATTTTTGTATAGCATTATTACACAAACAGCGACTTACCCAAACAAGCTTATATCATTATATAAGCAATTTTTCTTCCCAACAAGTAAATACATTTTTTAAGGCATTCTGAACGATAAGCGTCCTACCGCTTGGAGCGGTCGGACGCTTATGAGCAATCCGGCAGCTAACAGCAGTAGCCTTGATTTTGTTGGCTTTCTAGGCTCGCAGCATGATGATATGGCTTCATAGCATGATGCTACGAACCCGTAGGATGATTCTACGAGTCCATAGAATGATACTATGGCGCTATAGCATGATCCTACAGCCCCGTAGAATGATTCTGCGAGTCCGTAGCGGGAGGCTATGGACTCGTAGCGTGATCCTGTAGCTCCGTAGAATGACCTTACGAGCCCATAGAATGAGCTTACGGACTCATAGCGTGATCCTTCAGCCTCCTAGAATGATTCTGCGAGCTTATAAAATGAGGCCACGGGTAGATAAAGAGTAGCCGACGAAAAGAAAATATTACATCGGAAGTTTATTCATCTATTTACTAACTTAAATAATCTCATGGAATATGGCACGTGAATATTATCTGCCTTCAAGCGACGAGGCTCGCGTACCCTGGCTTAATAATTATGCAGCCAAGCTGCCCAAATATGCTACGAAGTATAATATTATGCAGGAGGAAGTAATGGATATGCAAATCAGTGCGCCTTATTTTGATGCTTTTATAAAGTATCGGAATCAATCGGGT
>JANRME010000059.1:0-13999 GCA_033761835.1 Saprospiraceae bacterium | reverse complement strand
GTTGATTCAGCGCTTTTGTAAAATTCCAAAAACTGAAAACGCCCGAAAACGCGAAGATTATAAAATACCGAGACATCAGGAAACGCTATTTGCTATTTGTTCCGACCCAGAGGCCTCGTTCACAATTGCACAGTTGATTTACAAATTGCCTGAGCAGCCGCTCAAAACGTTGGGTAATTATAAAGCGCAGTTAGCCAGGAGTTTATACAACCGAATGCTGGGCGCTCGTTTGTTTGAATTGCAGCAGCAACCCAATCCACCGTTCACTTTTGCTTCCTCCGGATACGGCAGTGACATCGGTGATATGGATTCCTATCTGGTTCATGTTTTCACGGCAGAAGGCAAGTCGATCGAAGGTTTGCGTTCGATTTTGCTGGAAACTCGACGAGCGCAATTGCACGGATTCACTGCTACCGAATTAGAACGCCAGAAATTGGAAATCCTGAAAAGTGCCGAAAGTGCTTACCGCGAACGCGACAAAATGCAGTCCGCTACTTTGGCTTCGCGCTTTGTGTATCATTATTTAAATGAAAGTCCGGTCTTAGATGCCGAGCAATACTGGAAAATTTGTCAAGAGTTACTACCGCTTATCAAGTTGGAAGACATTAATCCGCTACCAAAACAATGGCTGGGCAAAGAAAATCGAGTCTTTGTAGTCACCGCGCCACAAAAAGAAGGCGTGTCATTGCCTACCGAAGCAGCATTAAAGGCATTACTGGATGAAATCGATCGCGCTACTCCCCCACCCTTCGTGGATAATGTTTCGGACGAGCCTTTGCTTGCCGCTGATTTTACTTCGGTTGAAATTATAGAACAAACTGAATATCAGGAACTTGGCGTCACCGAATTAAAGCTGGCGAACGGCGTAAAAGTCGTGTTAAAACCGACCGATTTTAAAAATGATGAAATTTCATTAAGTGCATTTAGCCCTGGAGGTCATTCCTTATACGAGGATAAAGATTACATGAATGCAACGAACGCCTCGCAGATCGTGGATTTCAGTGGTATTGGAAAATTGGATGCAGTTGCATTGCAAAAAAAACTTGCAGGTAAACAACTCAGTATCAGTCCCTACATTGGCGAATTGGAAGAAGGCTTTAGCGGTTATGCCTCGCCTGAAGATTTTGAAACATTATTACAGCTAATTTATCTTTATTTCACCGAGCCGCGCCGCGATTCGGTGGTGATGCAGTCCCTTATTACACGTCAGCGTTCGGTGTATCAAAATATGATGCAAAATCCTTATTATTATTTTAATGAAGAACGCAGCAAAATCAAGTATAATGGGCATTCCCGCCGCTTGATGACCAAAGCTGAAGATTTGGATAATATTACATTGGATGGCGTCTATCGTATTTTCCGGGAACGCTTCGCCGATGCGTCCGATTTTACTTTTGTGCTGGTGGGCAATATTGATATAGAAAAAATCAAACCGTTATTGACGAAATATCTTGGAAATTTGCCTTCGATTCAAAGAAAAGAAACTTGGCGCGACATCAATGCTGACTTAACTCCTGGGCGCATTGACACGACCATTGTGCGCGGGCAAGCTCCCAAAGCGATCGTGGAACTCACCTGGCACGGCGCTTTTGATTTTAATAATCGGAATGCGCGATACCATTTTTCTTCTATGCTCGAATTGCTACGAATCAAACTCCGTGAAAGCCTGCGCGAAGAGCAAGGCGGCGTGTACGGCGTGCGTGTTTCCGGTACAGCTTCCAAAATTCCCAAAGAGGATTATTTCATAACGATTTCTTTTCAATGCGAACCCGGGCAAACTGATTCCTTGATTCAAGCGGCATACACTGAGATAAAACAAATACAAGCCAATGGCGCTGCGGAAAAAGACCTGCAAAAAATACGCGAAACCCAAAAGCAAACCCGACTCAAAAGCCTGAAAGAGAACGGTTTCTGGAGCGGGCAAATCGCGTTGCGCTATCAATATGGCCTACCACTTGACGGTATTTTGTACGAAGAATATGAAAAAATCGTCGATCAGCTTGATTCACAATCCATTAAAAATGCAGCAAATCTTTATTTTGAGGAGACGAATTTTATGAAAATTGTACTGTTGCCTGAGAAATAGTATTATTTCTTTAGGAAATTAATATATTTGGTTGTGACCTATCGTCCAATTTTTATAACAAGACGAAACAACCATGAAACAAGTACTCCTACTACTTTGCATGATTCCTTTGTGGCTATCGGCCCAGGATGCCTATTTTTTTCAATCCGATTTTACAAAAGAAGAATTTGCGACACGCCGCAATAAAGTCTATGACGCTATTGGCAAGGATGCCTTTGCGCTTGTGCAGGGGGCGCCGGATGTCCGCGGGTTTAATGTGTTTCGACAGAGCAATACCATGTATTATCTCACAGGTTTTGAAGCGCCGCACGCCTACCTGTTATTGCATGGACGAAGAAGGCAGGCAATTTTGTATGTACAACATCGAAATCCCTCGAGAGAGCGTAATGAAGGTAAAACCTTGTCATTCGAGGACGCGGAACTCATCAAGCAATTGACAGGAATCGAAGAAGTGAAAGCACTCGAAGATATGCCAAGGGATTGGGTATATGGTGGCTTGGTTCGCCCGCCGCATCCTATTATTTATACGCCCTTTAGCCCCGCCGAAACAGGCACGGATAGCCGAGATGAGTTATTGAGATACCAGTCAAGTGTGACAAACGACCCTTGGGATGGCAGACCCTCCGGTGAAGGGCAATTTATCAATCTGTTGAAAGAGCGTTATCCGCAATTTGAAATCCGAGATCTTTCGCCTATTTTGGATAATATGCGCAATATCAAAAGCGAGGCAGAAATCGCGCTCATCCGGCGGGCTTCTCAGTTATCTGGCTTGGGTCTGATGGAAGCGATACGTTGCACAGAACCAGGCGTTTATGAATATCAATTAGAAGCTTCCGCCCGTTATATCCATCAAATTAATGGTGCTAAAAGAGATGCTTATACTGCCATTGTAGGTGGCGGTCAAAATGCTTGGATGGGGCATTATTTTCTTAATAATGACGCGCTAAAATCAGGAGATATGGTACTGATGGACTTCTCACCCGAGTACCGATATTACACAAGTGATATCACAAGGATGTGGCCCGTGAGTGGCAAATTCACATCTGAACAGTTGGAACTTTACAATTTCATCGTCGCTTATCGCGCGGCTTTGATGAAGCAAATCAAACCGGGCGTGACGGTTAATCAAGTATTAGATTTTGCAGCAGCAGAGATGAAGCAATACATCGATACACATAAATTTTCAAAACCGCATTATAAAAAAGCGGTGGAAGCAGCCTTGGTTTTTCGAGGACATATGCAGCACCCAGTAGGAATGGCGGTGCATGACGTGGGCGATTATAAAGCAACACCTTTAACGCCGGGAGAAGTATTCGCGGTGGATCCAATGATTTGGGTGCCGGAGGAAAAATTATATGTTCGGGTAGAAGATGTGGTGGTCG
The DNA here is from genome assembly GCA_033761835.1 of Saprospiraceae bacterium. Lineage (GTDB taxonomy): Bacteria > Bacteroidota > Bacteroidia > Chitinophagales > Saprospiraceae > JADJNW01. The sequence goes on along the minus strand of JANRME010000059.1, from coordinate 10,531 downwards.
TAACCGAAACGGGTATGGAAAATTTTAGCGCCTTTGTGCCGGTTGATCCTAAGGCAATCGAAGAATTAATGAAAGAACCTGGTATCCTATCCTTACGTCCGCCAACCGCTGAAAGTCAAATCAAAAAACAATGAAGCAGTTATATCTCTTGTTCCTGATTGCAGGAAACATAAGTCTTTCGATAGCCCAAAATGTCAATATTTACGAGCGCCCCGTGCAGCAGGAGCCAAGCCATGACTTCGACGTATTGCATTATAAAATTGCTTTAAAATTTGAAGGCGCCAATCGCGCTTTTCAAGGCGAAACAACCGTTACGCTTCGAAGCTTGAGCGATCATTTCGATGATTTTACATTAGATGCTGAGACGTATCAAGTCAATTCTGTTAAAACAGCTGATTATCAGTCTATTCCTTTCAGGCATGAAAATGGAAAACTGCATATCCAACTCCATAAAACCTTTGGTTATCGTGATACTTTGTCCGTGATTATTGGTTATGGAACAACAAAATTTCAAGTAAACCCTGAAGATTTTGGAATGGGAGTCAATTACCCCTTGGGTATTGGCTTTTTTGATGCAAATGAGGATCATCCCTTTGTATTCAACGCCTACTCCTTCCCTACCGGCGCGCGGCATTGGTTTCCTTGCTATGACCATCCCAGTGATCGGGCTTCTCATGAAACGATTATTACCACACAAAGTGATCACAAAGTACTCGCAAACGGATTCTTACAATCGATGACTACAAACACGGATGGAACAGTCACTTATCACTGGTTTCAAAAGCAGCCACATTCCACTTATTTGTACAATTTTGTTTCTGGTCCTTATGAAATCCTTGAAGACAAACACCAGGATGTATCTGTAAATTATTGGGTGTATCCTCAAGATAAAGATAAAGCCCTCCGGTCTTTCCATCGCACACCTGAAGTACTTGCCTTTTTTGAAGATTATTATGGAATAAAATACCCATGGGATAAATACGATCAAATCACCGTACCCGGCATCGGTGGCGGCGCAGAAGCGACAACTGCTACGCTCATTGGCGCATCCACTTTGCATGATGAAAAGGCAGAACCAGATTTTCCAAGCCATTGGCTGGTTGCGCACGAGGCAGCGCATCATTGGTGGGGCGATTTTATTAGTTATCGCGATTGGACACAGACCTGGCTAAGCGAAAGTTTTGCCACTTTTAGCGAATATCTCTATAGCAATCATTTATACGGTGCTGAGGAAGGTGCATTGAATTTATTTAATAAAAGAAATGCCTATCTCAACGAAGCCAAAAATCGTTACCAACGGCCTCTTGTTTTTGAGCGCTGGGAATTCCCTGACCAGAATTTTGATCGGCATACTTATGAAAAAGGCGCTTTAGTTTTAAATATGCTGCGCGATTACTTAGGCGAACCAATGTTCAAACGCGTTCTGCACCATTTCCTTAGCAAACACGCTTACCAGGCAGTTGACACACACGACTTTATGAAAAGTGTATGGGAAGTCACCGGGCAAAATCTGGACTGGTTCTTCGAGGAATGGATTTTTAGTGCAGGGCATCCCATCTTGGATATTCATTACGAATGGAAAGATCAACAAATCGTGCTGAACATCGCGCAAACGCAAGACACCACTCAGCATATTCCCATTTTTAACATGCCTGTAAAAATTGCCATCACCACCGAAAAAGGCACGGAAACAAAGGAAGTTTGGCTGAATGAACAACAACAAACCTTCACTTTCGACGCTGCCAGCAAGCCCTTGATGGTGCGCATTGATCCTGATCATGTGCTATTGAAAGAGTGGACTTTCAAAAAATCGAAAGCAGAATTACTATTCCAGGCAAAAAATGACAATATGCTGGGCCGGCTCTGGGTGATGCAAGAATTAGCCGCGCATTTAGATGATGCAGAAGTACTGAATTTCCTGAAATCACAAGCAAAAAGCGATCCTTTCTGGGCGGTGCGTCGGGAGGCTTTACAAACGCTGGCTCAAGCCAAATCCTTAGCCCTCACTCCTACCCTGCAAGCGGCTTTGCAAGATGAGCATTCTCGCGTAAGAGTTTTAGCTACAACGCTGCTGGGAGACAGCAAACAAGCGAATTTACACGATTTATACAAAAAATTATACGAAACCGACCCCAGCTATCTGGTACAAGCCGAAGCGATCAGAGGTTTAGGAAAACTAAAACGGCCCGCTGATCAAGCCTTTTTTGAAAAAGTGGCGAAAGAAAAATCCCCAAGAAATCTACTAAAGAATGCCGCCAACTGGGCACTGGAGCAGTTGAAAAAGTAAAACCCCTCATACCGCATTATGATGAAATTGAAAAAAAGGAGGCATCATTCAAACTTCAACAAAACTTAACCTATTCTTGATAATTGAATTTGCCAAAGCAAGTTATATTTGTCTTTCATCATCCTGCTGATGATGATGTGCCTTTCATCCTTACCTCTAACCCAAATAATATGAGCTATTATCGTCATATTAATGGTGTTCGCTATGCCCGCCAACTACTTGAAGCAGCAGAGCAATTCACGACCGGGCGTGGCGAAAGCCAAATCTCTTTTGAAGAAATCCAGGAAATTTATAAGCTGGCAGAAGACGGTCGGCGCATCACAGATGTGGAACGACGGACTTTATTTTACATTGCCGAAAATTTTTCCTTCACAGATAAAGCATTGGATTGGTTTCGGAATCAACTAAGTGGCGTTGATAATGGCGAATTGGAAGCCATTCTAACGCGCGTAGTACGCGGCGAATATGGGTTGAAAAGGCTCACTTGTCAAATAGACGCTACGGAAGTACAGCGCCAGGAAAAACAAACGCCGACCCGCCTTTTTGAATCAGCATTGCGTGGGGCATTGGATGCTTTTTTATACAATAATCTGGAACAATTGAGCCTCGCAGCTTTTGTGTCGCGCCGCGAATTGATAGAGGAAAGTCCTATCCCAAAGAATCGTCTTGAATATTACCTCGACCAGGGAACGTTGTTTTTAATTCCATTAAACCCGGAGGATCGTCAAACAATCCCTTATGATCTGCCTGATAATTTGGATACCGATCTGTTTTGGGTATTTGGATTACACATTCCAACGTTTTTTCCAGCCATGTTTATCGCCAATGTGCTCCGCAGTCAGCCTTTTCAGACCAGTAGCGGTTATCTTTCTCGCCAACCAGATTTGGAAACCCTTTCTAGAACAATCATCCGACAATTTTTGGACTTCCAAACAACTTGGGAATTGGATGCTGCCGAAGTGGAACGCCAATTGGCAACGATGCCCGGACAAAATTTTGGCAATGCCCTTTTTGCGGCATTCAACGGTGGTATTTTTAATGGCGAAAGTAGTTTTTCTTTCCGCGATTTTATTCGAGGCGAAGTTTGGCAAGACCCGGATTTGGAATTGAGTGATTATATGACGCATTACATCAATACTGGAAAATTATACCTTATCCCATTGGACTATAAAACACAAAGCAATCCTTCCTTCCCTGTCCCTCCTGATTCTGAACTTTCAATAGATTACTTTTGGTATTTTGGATTGAAAATGCCACAGAAAACAAACGCACGTTTCCTCATCAACGTACCCCGTAATAGCAATGATGGGCAAAGTGGTTGGAACGATGGATTTATTTTGCCAGATGAAAGATCACTTCAAGTGCAATTGCAAGCGGTATTGGAAAATGAGTTTTCACTTCCTAATGTGGAACTGATTTTTCCGGAAGAAGAATTCGAGGCGCAGCGCATACAATTTGGCCCAGATTGGACCAATCCGCAAGCCTTGCTGCGATTGGCGCTTAATTCTATTTTGAATGATTATGTGGAATCGCGTTCCGTTTTTAGTGCGACCGCCAAAAAGCATAACACTGATGTTGATCCTATCAATTTCGATGATCCGCAGGAGTACCGCGCTGCCATTCGATTCTTGATTCAGAAGTATTTGCAAACCGCTTCGCTTGAGTTGCTGCCGATTGAGTTGCCCGACAACAATCCAGTAGATGGCGAGCGAATTGAAGATTATTGGCAATTTTATGCGCACCTGCCAGCATTGGCTTTCGTCGGTTTTTGGGTGATTATTCCTCGCTGGCCCGATGACGAGCAACTGCCCTATGTGTATGGAGGAGAATATGCTTAATTTTTTAATAATGAGAGACATTAAGATTGATAAAAAAATGCTTAAATATTAGCAAACTGGGAACAAATCCTGCTTGTATAATTGTATTAGAAAAGGGAATTTAAACCCTTAAACATGAAATTCCACATCTTCCCCAAAAGCAAGCTCACGCTTCAAACTTCTTTATCCAAAAACGAAGCATTGAAAAGGCTCGAAATTTATATAAATGAAGAAAAAATGGTGGAGCAGTACTTTAATGCAGATGGCACTCCGATGAATCGCTTTATAGGAAAAATAGAGCAGCCCTCCTTTAAAATATATCAGAGATTAGAATATGAGAAAAATTCCTTTCGCCCTATTATTCGAGGCATTGTAAAAGAAGATGAAAAAGGTAGTTTGATAGAGGTAAAAATGGCTTTACCTGGTTGTATTATTGCTTTTATACTCATTTGGTGTTATCTACCAATATTCATTATTGTTAATTCGATCCTTCTATTTTTTGTGCATGGCACCTTCGAATGGCAGCTATCCTTGATAATGCTAATTCCTTTAGTATTTATGTACACTTTGATGCGCCTTGCTTTCCGCAGTGGCAAGCGTGCAGCCGTAAATTATCTTCAAGAAATATTTAAAGGAGAGTTAATAGAGCAAGATAATAAAATATAGGCTGTTTCTATTGCAAAAAAATATTTAGAAAATTCCTTATCTTCCGGCATTCCCAATGCAATCCTGAAAGGTATGAAACTTCCTAAGGGCAAGTATGCCATTGTCTATTCCCTCCTGTTGGCTGGGGCGATTTATGCCATTTTTATTGGTCTCGGCACACCCAAAGTGGATTTTAATACGCAGATCAAACCTTTGCTGAACCAGAAATGCATCGCTTGCCACGGCGGCGTGAAGCGCCAAGGCGGCTTTAGTCTGCTCTTCCGCACCGATGCGTTGGCACCCACCGAATCCGGTAAACCTGCTATCATTCCGGGCAGACCCGATGCCAGCGAGATGATTAAACGCCTCACTCACAAGGATTTAGAAGAGCGCATGCCCTACAAAGAAGCGCCGCTTTCCAAAGAAGAAATCCAACTCCTGCGCCGCTGGATCAAGCAAGGTGCCGAATGGGGCGAGCACTGGGCGTACACGCCACTGGCGGAAGTAAATGTGCCAAAGCCCAAAGGTAAATTATGGGGATTATTACCGGCTAAAAAATCAAATTGGGTAAAGAATGACATCGATTATTACATTTTAGCTAAATTAAATCAGGAAAAATTACAACCTTCGCCCGAAGCGGATAAAAAAACATTACTACGCCGGGTCAGTCTGGATTTAATTGGCTTGCCCCCTTCGGAAGATTTAAAAAATCAATTTTTAAGTGATAACTCACCCAAAGCCTATGAAAATCTGGTGGATTCTTTACTGGCAAGTCCGCATTTTGGCGAGCGCTGGGCAGCGATGTGGATGGATTTGGCGCGTTATGCGGATACGAAAGGTTACGAACGCGACGATGCCCGCAGCATCTGGCGCTACCGCGATTGGTTAATAAATGCATTCAATCATGATATGCCGTATAATGATTTTCTGACCGAGCAAATTGCTGGTGATTTATTACCCAATGCTACGGATAATCAATTGATTGCCACGGCTTTCCATCGCAATACGATGACCAATGACGAAGGCGGCACTGATAATGAAGAGTTTAGAGTAGCGGCAGTCATGGATCGCGTAAATACGACTTGGGAAACCCTCATGGGCACCACTTTTGCTTGCGTGCAATGCCACAGCCATCCGTATGATCCTTTCCGGCATGAGGAATATTATAAGTTCATGGCGTTTTTTAATAATACCCGCGATGAAGACACGTATGCCGATTATCCTTTATTACGAGAATATCATGGAACCGATAGTTTAAAATTTTTAGAAGTACAAAAGTGGCTGAAAACCAACTTGCCAGAACAGGAAAAAGATATTACCCACTTTTTAAAAACATTACAACCAAGTATCAATTCTTTAACGGCTGTTGATTTACAAAATAGTGCTTTAGCTGACGAAAAGTGGCTGGTGCTGCGTAAGAACGGCTCGGCAAAATTGGCAAACGTCGATTTGACCGGTAAAAATAAATTGATTTTTCCTTATAATACCTGGACGCCCGGTGGGATTTTAACGATTACCATTGATTCGCTGAAAGGGAAGATATTACATCAAATTAAACTCAATAATAATCCCGGCAGACAATTTGCAGACATTGAAATACCTATTATTACTGGGGTTCACGATGTTTATTTACATTATGCTAATGCTCAAATGCAATTATTTACCCAAACGGGTATTCAATTTGATTGGTTTTATTTTACTAAAAAATGGGAAAAAAGTAATAATGATATTTATAAAAAGTATTGGGAATTAATAAAATCCAATAATTATGATGCAACACCTGTAATGCTGGAAAATCCTGCCGATATGCAGCGCCCGACTTTCGTTTTTGAGCGCGGCAATTGGTTGGTGCATGGTGACGAAGTGCAACCTGATGTCCCCCAATCTTTACATCCGCTACTGGAAAATGCGCCTCGAAATCGCCTCGGCTTAGCGATGTGGCTCACCGACTCGCGTAACCCCTTGACCGCCAGGACTTATGTCAATCGAATCTGGGAACAATTATTTGGTCAAGGATTAGCCGAAACGCTCGAAGACATGGGCACCCAAGGCATTCCGCCGACACATCGGGAATTATTAGATTATTTAGCGTATAATTTTATTACAAAAGATAAGTGGTCCACCAAAACATTATTAAAAAAGATTGTATTATCTGCCACTTACCGCCAGGAGTCTAAAGTTACAGCGGAATTACAAGAACGCGATCCATTTAATAAATTTTATGCACGAGCATCAAGAGTGCGCCTCTCCGCCGAGCAGGTGCGCGATCAGGCGTTAGCCGTAAGCGGCTTGTTAAATCCCAAAATGTACGGCAAAAGTGTTTTTCCGTATCAACCCGATGGCATCTGGAGTTCGCCGTGGAATGGGGCTACCTGGGTACAGGATACTGCCGGAAACCAATATCGGCGGGCGATTTACACTTATTGGAAACGCTCCAGCCCTTACCCTGCCATGGTCACATTTGACGGGGTAAATCGGGAAGTGTGTGTGTCGCGTCGCATTCGTACCAACACGCCCTTGCAAGCATTAGTTACACTAAATGATTCGACTTATTTAGTTGCTGCCGTCGCCTTAGCTAAAAAAATGGCGGATTATGATATAAAATTAGCTAAACAAATCGAATTTGGCTTTGAAACTGCTATTAGTCAGCCGATTACAATTGAAAAAAGAAAAATATTGGAACAATTGTATCAAACGGCAATCCATGATTTTTCTAAAAAATTGATTAAAAACGAAGTAAATAAATCAACCGCCACTTTACTCGATCAGCCGCCCAATGTCGCGGCGTTAGCGGTTGTCGCGAGTGCGATTTTAAATTTGGATGAATTTGTGAATAAAGGTTAATTTGCTAATATGCCAATTTGCTGATGTGCTAATGCCCAAGCGACATTAACATCATAAGACCAAAACACAATAACACAATAATACAATAACACCATGTCAAATATATATCAAGAAGCACAAACCGAAGCGTTAAAATATCTCACCCGCCGCCATTTTCTCCAACAATGCGGAATGTCCTTAGGTGGTATGATGCTGGGAAGTCTGCTTGGCGGTTGTTATAATAATTCTAAAAATTCATTTAGTGAATTAAATGATTATAATGTAAATATTGACCCTGTTAATCCTTTTTCTCCCCGCACGTCTCATTTTGCGCCCAAAGCCAAGTCTGTCATTTACCTCCACATGGCGGGCGCGCCCTCGCAGTTGGAATTATTTGATTATAAACCGGAATTAGCCAAAATGAATGGGCAGGATTGTCCGCAATCGTATTTAGAAGGAAAGAAATTCGCTTTCATTCGCGGGGTTCCAAAGATGTTGGGACCACAAGCTATATTTAAACAACACGGGGAAAGCGGTGCCTGGGTTTCCAATTATCTTCCTCATTTACAAACCGTTGTAGATGATATTACATTTATAAAAGGTGTAACGACCGATCAATTCAACCACGCGCCCGCGCAGTTGCTGATGCACACGGGCACGCCGCGCCTGGGTCGCCCCTCGCTGGGTGCCTGGGTAACGTATGGTTTGGGTTCAGAAAATGCAAATCTGCCTGGTTTTGTGGTGCTTACATCTGGCGGGAAAGACCCAGATGCCGGAAAATCCGTGTGGGGCAGCGGCTTTCTGCCTTCCGTTTTTCAGGGCGTACAATGTCGCTCCGAGGGGGATCCGATTTTATTTCTGAGTGATCCCGAAGGGATGAGCCGCGACCTGCGCCGCGCTTCGATTGACGCGATTAATGAAATCAACCGCCTGCAATACGAGCAAGTGCAAGACCCGGAAACCGTGAGCCGCATTGCGCAATACGAAATGGCGTTTAAAATGCAAACTTCGGTGCCGGATGTAATGGATATCAAGAACGAACCCGAATACATTCACCAAATGTACGGCACCAAAGTGGGCGAAGCGAGTTTTGCCAACAACTGCCTGCTCGCGCGCAAGCTCGTGGAAAAGGGCGTTCACTTTGTGCAACTCTTCGACTGGGGCTGGGATTCGCATGGCACCGATGAAAATCTCTCGATTGATGTGGGTTTGGTAAATAAATGCCGGCAGACGGATAAAGCCGTGACTGCCTTATTATTAGACCTGAAACAACGCGGTTTGCTCGACGAGACGCTGGTGATCTGGGGCGGCGAATTTGGCAGAACGCCGATGATGGAAAACCGCGAAAACAAACCCAATCCCTTCAAAGGGCGCGACCACCACACCGAAGCCTTCACCATCTGGATGGCGGGCGGCGGCATCAAAAAAGGCTATACCCACGGCGAAACCGACGAAATCGGCTACACTACCGTCAGCGGCAAAGTCTCGACTTATGATATTCAAGCCACGATATTACATCAACTCGGCTTCGATCATGAAAAATTGACGTATCATTTTCAGGGAAGACCGTTCCGGCTGACGGATGTGAGTGGGGCGGTGATTCATGATGTGCTAATGTGCTAACGTTCCGATGGCAGCTCGAATATATTAATAGAGAATAGAAAAAATAAAATTGTATGGAAAATACAAGCATCGCCCACACCCAGGAGTATGTGACCTGCTATTGGCAGGCGGAAACGATCATAAATAAACGATAACTAATGCTCATGATACAAATACTTGATTTACAGTTTCTTGGCAAAGCTAATACCATTGCTGCATTTCTGGTAGAAACATCAGATGGTCCGATTTTATTGGAAACGGGGCCCTACTCTACTTATGAACATTTAAAAAAAGAATTAGCCCTCAGAGCTTATCAACTTGCGGATATTCAACACGTTTTTCCTACGCATATTCATTTCGATCACGCCGGAGCTGCCTGGGCATTGGCAAAAAAAGGCGCAACGGTTTACGTCCACCCTTTTGGTCATAAGCATTTGCACAACCCCGAAAAGCTTTGGAATTCTGCTAAAATGATATATCAGGATAAAATGGAATACCTTTGGGGTGCAACCGAAGGCATACCGGAAGAAAAGTTGCGCATCGTAAGTCACGGAGAAGTGTATAATATTGGTAATATGGAAATTATAGGTTGGCATACACCGGGGCATGCGATTCATCATATTGCATGGCAAATCGGCGACGCATTGATATGTGGCGATGTAGCTGGGGTACGCATTAGCAATGGCATCGTCGTTCCGCCTTGCCCGCCGCCGGACATTCAAATCGAGGATTGGCAAGAATCGCTTCAATTGATACGGAAATTAAATATTAAAACATTATACCTTACCCATTATGGGGCTTTTCAGGATGTTCAAAAACATTTGGATGCCCTTGAGCAAAGGCTTTTGGACAGGGCCGCCTGGATGAAACCACATTTTGAAAAAGGAACGGATATAAGGGATATTACACCTTTATTTCAAAAATATGTAAAAGAGGAAATGATAAGTAACGGCATCACCAATCAAGAAATATTGCAGCAGTATGAAAATGCGAATCCAAGTTGGATGAGTGTGGCTGGTTTGTTGCGTTATTGGCAGAAAAAAGAAAAATTAGGAAGCGGGTAAAAAACGCTTCCCAATTTTAATAATTTGTTCTAAGAGCATTACATCGGGAAGATTGACTTCCTTGACCTGCTCTTTGATTTCTTCCTTCAACTCATTCGACTGAATTTCAAATGGTTTGTCAGACGAAGGAGTCGTAACGCCTGCCGCCGTGTTCAAGAACACATACGAGCCGAAACTCGCTACCGCGATCAGGGTTACCAAAGCAGTTCGGGTGGTTGATTTTTTCATCTGACTTAGGTTTTAGCACAAAAAGTCACATAAATATAAGCATATTTTCTGCTGAAAAGTTTGCT
>JANRME010000058.1:0-30070 GCA_033761835.1 Saprospiraceae bacterium | reverse complement strand
GGCAAAGACCGACTCTCGCAAACATTTTATGATAATTCGCCTTTAAAAATTATTGAAACCAAATCAAAAGAAGAATTGAGCAAAGTGCGCTACTGGATTGACTGTGGCGATGATGATTTCCTGATTAATGGGAATTGTATGCTGAAAATTGCGCTGACGAAAAAAGGCGTACCCCACGAATTCCGCGTCCGCGACGGCGCGCATACCTGGACGTACTGGCGCACGGGCATTACCGATGCATTAAATTTTATTGGGGATAGTTTTCGACAAAAGTAAAATATTATACAGTAATGCCCTGAATAGCATATTTGGGGCATTTTTCTTTTATTCTTTAATATTTTTCTTACTTTCTTTCATGTATTTTAAAAAAGCGCCCACCCTGCTTTGATATTCTTTATGCTGTTTAAGAAATTCTTTGTCAAATTCAATTGCCAATTTTTCTATATAGTTCAAAACCTTTTCCTTATTCATATAATCAATCCGGTTAATCTCAATTTCTTCAGGTAATTTTTCTCGATACCCAATTTTATGAATATTCGTATTATATATTATATCTCTTTCTAGCATTTTCATTACTAAATAGGACCTCAATAAATCCAATAATAGATGCAATCCAATTAAATGATCATTGCGCATAAATTTCTTTACACATTCAAAAAACAAAAACCAGATTTGATCAATTTCATCACTATTATATTCAATTTTAATTACCTCACGGATTAACTTTTTATGCTCCAATTCAACATTCAAGGGATCTCCAAACAGTATTTTGTGTTGATTATCAATCGAATGCGCTTGGATCGCCCAAGCATCATAAGTGCAAATTTTTAAATCTAATCTTTCAATCCTATTTTTCTTTTCTATCACCAATCTTTGTGTCATTACATTTGCCGAGCTATATTCTTCCTTTCCTATTCTTCGTCCTATTTTTAATATTATATTTTCAATTTGTTCTTTATCAATAACTTCTGTCGGATTTAAAATTATTATTATATCTGTGTCTGACCAAAAATCAACATTTGACGGATCTAATTTCGAACCTACTAATAAAATCGTTTTTATTTTAATAGATTCATGATTGGTAAATAATTTTACTGCTTCTTTAATAAAGAGATCCTTTATTTCTTCACTCATTATTTAATGGTTTAACGATAAATAAAGTAAATAGGAATCACGCCTAGTTTTTAGAATAAGAGACATATTACATAGATGCAATAGATTGCAGATTAAAAAAACGTGAAGATTAGTAGTATTCGTGGCATCCAGTGTTCTATTATCCCAAATGAAACCCCGGCATCAGCAAATCATGATATTCGGGATGGCGCTTCATATAACCCGCCATATATGGGCAAAGCGGCATGATTTTGAATTGATGCGCGCGAGCATAATCGAATGCATGTTTAGCTAAAATCGAGGCCAAGCCATTGCCTTCCAAGTCAGGATACACCTCGGTATGTGTAAAGATAATGCGCTCATTGTTTACAATCATATACTCCGCAAACGCAAAATGCCCTTCCACTTCTATCTCAAAGCGGCGGCGTTCTGTGTTATTGCGCACTACTATTATTGCAGGATCAATTTTCATACTTAATCATATTTAAATAAACTTTATTATAAAACGAATCCCAAATCAAAAGTAACATTTAAACAGCTTTTTATAACTTTCCATCCTAAAACCTCCAAACGTCAAACTTGCGAACTTTTAATTTAAATATCAAACTTGCAACAAATTTCCATCATAATCACTACTTTCAACGAGGCACACAACATCCGTGAAGTCTTGGAATCCTTGCGTTGGGCAGATGAAATCATGATCGTGGATTCATTTAGTACCGACGAAACGGTGGCAATCGCCAAAGGATATACCGATTGGGTGGTGCAACGCGCCTATAAAGGGCCGGCAGACCAGAAAAACTGGGCGATCCCGCAGGTTTCAAACGAATGGATTTTGCTTTTGGACGCGGATGAGCGTGTGACGCCTGCGCTCCGAGCAGAAATCCAGGATTGGCTGGCGAAGCCGGAGATTCCTTATGATGCTTTTTGGATTGGGCGACAGAATTTTTTTATGGGTCAGCAAATTAATTACTCCGGTTGGCAGGGCGATGCGGTGATTCGTTTTTTCAGAAAAAGTTGCCGCTATAATGATAAGCAGGTACATGAGGAAATCATGACAGAAGGCTTGCGAATAGGGCGTTTGAAGCATAAAATGGAACATTATACATTCCGGGATTCCAAGCATTTTTTGGATAAAATGGAGCGCTACGGCGAGTGGTCGGCGCAAGACTATGCCAGAAAAACAAACCGAGTGACCTATTTTCACTTATTTTGGAAGCCTTTATTCCGATTTATCAAACATTTTTTTGTGCAGCAGGGCTGGCGAGATGGGAAAGTAGGATTTATTGTTAGTGCGATTATGGCTTGGGGCGTGTTTTTGCGATATATGAAGTTAGAAGAGGGAAGAAGGATGAGGGATAAAAGGAAAAGGGTTGAGGATTGAGGATTGCAAATATACCATCCCGACCAAAAGCTTCGGGACGGCATATTTTCTAAGGACGGATGACACTATTCGCTTTTTGGAGGCGACGTGTCGTGATTACTTTGCCGTTTGCATCCAGAAATTGCGCCAGATACAAACCACCCTGCAATTCCGCTACGCTATAACGCTGCCCTTTTTCCACGGAGAAAGTACGTACGCGCTGCCCCAACAAATTATAGATATTGATGGTGCGAGCCGTGCCTTTTTCGGTTGATTCCTCATCTAAAGAGAAAAAATCTGTCGCCGGATTCGGGTAGAGCAGATAATTCACTTTGAGAGAAGCCGCCTGAAAAGGCGCGATGTAGCTTTCGCTGGAGTAGGGCGGAGGCGCTCCGCCAGGCTCACATCCTCCATTTTCAGGACGATGCTCCTGTGCCAAAGCGACGACAGCAAGCGAAACAAACAAAGAAAAGAGTAATGCTTTTTTCATAAGCAAAAAATGATTTGCCGCAATTTAACAAAAATTCGTTGCATTTGCAATGGCTCACAATGGAAAACTTCAAGGTGCTAAATTCAATCTACCAGGGTTTCTTTGATAACCTGCTTTAGATCTTGAATTTCTTCATCGGAGAGTTTTTCGGTAATTTTGATGACTCTTGATTTATCAATCGTTCGGATTTGATCAATGACGACCCAGCCTTCTTTATCTTGATAATTCACTTTTATTCTGGTTGGATAATCTTTTGAGGAAGAAGTAAGCGGAGCAATGATGACGGTTTTTAAATGCTTATTCATTTCATTTGGAGAAACGATTACGCACGGGCGCGTTTTTTTGATTTCACTACCAACCGTGGGGTCAAGATTTACGATGACGACCTGGTATTGGAAAACTTTCATTAGTCGTCCCAATTTTCATCTTCAAAAATATCGCCTATCAATAACGCATCATCTCCTGCTTCGTGCATTTTCCGAAATGCCTCTTCCCATCCCTGACGTGGCGCGTGAATTGGCTTGATAATCAAGTATCCTTCTTCTAAAACCAGCTCTACTCGATCCTGGATATTGTATTGTTCTAAAATGGCTTTCGCCAAACGAATGCCTTTGGAATTGCCGATTTGTACAATTGAGATTTCCATAATAAAATGTATTTACAAAATAATTACAAAGTTAAAACATTTTTCGAATAGTGCAAGTTCCTAAAAACTACTGCTCATTTTTCCGCTGCTCCGCTTTTTGCGTTAAATTTGCCTGCGATTTGATTGAAAATCGTCACCTTTGCAAACATTCTGAAATGATACTATTGATTTTTATAATCCGCGAAGCGAGTATCCAAAGCATCAATAGCATCGATAGAATTCCTTTACGAAACTGCACATGAAAATCAAAGTTGGTATATTCTTCGGTGGACCTTCACGCGAGCGCGAAATTTCCTTCGCCGGCGGACGCACGGTTTATGATAATCTGAACAAAACTATTTTTGAACCGATCCCCATTTTTGTCGATAGCCATCGCAATTTTATCTTGCTCAATTGGCAGAATATTTACAAGGGAAGTATCCGCGATTTTTTCCCGCCTGCAGAATTGCTACCGCTCACACCCAATGAATTTCAGGTTTATCTGGAAAGCTTGGGCCAACTTTCTGAAGAAGAACAAGACGCACTGGTCGCTAAAGTAGGCTCGAAAATAGCACTTGAAGACCTGCCTCAATATATCAATATCGCTTTCCTGGCCTTGCATGGCGAATACGGCGAAGATGGTGAAATCCAGCAGCAACTGGATGATTTAAATATTCCCTATACAGGCAGTGGCGTGCGCCCCAGCCAAATCGGTATGGATAAAGTATTGCAAAAGCAATTGATGGCTGCGCATGGTTTTGCTTGTCCGAAAATATTGACCCTGGATCGCGCCGATTGGGTGAAAGGAAATGTGAGCGATTGGTATCAGCAATCCATTGATACCGTTGGGTTTCCTATTGTAATTCGACCTGCAAATCAAGGTTCTTCGATTGGCGTTTCGATCATTGATGAAGAAAGTGGCTTGGAAGGTTTTGAAGAAGCCGTGAATCGTGCTTTTTTTAGAGAAATCATCACCGTTGAACGTTGGCAAAAGAGTAGTGAATATGAGCGGGTGGACTATGTGCGCTTGCTCACGGATATCCGCGATGGGCTTGGTTTTCCGATGGATATCCATTTCAAAGGCGAAAAAAATACTTTTTACCACCCCGAGCAATTGCTGTTTTATTTGAATGAAAAAGCGGTGAATGCGGATGTGGAATCAGAAGTATTTACGCTGGAAGGGCATCTGTCTGAACAACAGGTAGTTATAGAAGAGTTTATTCGAGGTAAAGAATTTTCTTGTATCGTTATTCGCAAAGAAGATGGCACGGCCGTAGGCTTGCCACCAACGGAAATCGTGAAAGGCGGCGAAGTTTTCGACTATCGCTCAAAGTATCTACCTGGGCTATCGCGTAAGCTGACGCCGATTGACCTGCCCGATGAACAAATCAATGCTATTCGCCAGGAGGCGGAGCGCTTGTTCACAGAGCTGGGCTTCCATGTGTATGCGCGGATTGATGGTTTCATCACTGCTGAAAATCAGATTTTTCTAAATGACCCGAACACCACCTCCGGGATGCTGCCATCCTCGTTCTTTTTTCATCAGGCAGCAGAAATCGGCTTGAACCCTTCGCAATTCCTGACTTTTATCCTTCGAATTTCTTTACAGGAAAGAATTTCCGAGCATCCTGATCGCATCGCTTACAAATCGCTACTGCAATTATTAGACGAGAAAATCGCTGATTTACAGTCGGTTACAGCAAAACAAAAGCATATCGCGGTCATTTTGGGTGGCTATTCGTTCGAGCGGCATATTTCAGTGGAAAGCGGTCGGAATATTTATGAAAAATTGGCGAGTTCAGATAAGTACGATCCAATGCCTGTTTTTCTGATCGGAGAAGATGGCAATTTTCAATTGTATCGCCTGCCAATCAATCTGTTACTCAAGGATAATGCCGATGATATCAAGGATAAAATCGTGCATTTCAAGCACCATCCGATTATCGAGGATATAAAAGCCCAATGCGCCGAGATTACTCAGAAATATGGCGCTCGTGATGTGATCTTTGAGCCACAGCATTTGACTTTGGCAGAACTAAAAGTGAAAGTAGATGCCGTATTTATTGCCTTACACGGACGTCCAGGCGAAGATGGGCAGTTGCAAATCGAATTGGATAAATTAGATATTCCCTATAATGGTTCGGACGCAGTTTCTTCGGCAATCACCATCAACAAACATCGTACTTTACAAACGCTGAAACGCAATGGATTTGAGGTGGCAGAGCAATTAGTGGTGCAAAAATCAGAATATGAAGCTGCTGCTGCTAATTTTTTCAATCGTATCGAAAGTCGATTCCGGTATCCATTTATTGCAAAACCGGTGGATGATGGCTGTAGCTCGGCGGTGAAGGTTATTACTTCGCGCCAGCAGTTGGAAGCCTTTGTGCGCTTGATGTACCGCCCAATTGGGCAAGAAGGAGAAGAAGCCCGACGCGTATTAAAATTAAAACCGAAAGAAGAATTTCCGCGCAAGGGCGAGATTTTATTTGAAAATCTGATTACGGGTGATGGCGCATTGCAATTTATGGAAATCACGGGTGGTTTGCTCACACATTTCAACCCGGATGGTACGATTCGCTATGAAATGTTTGAACCATCGGAGGCTTTGGCTAGTGGTGAAGTGTTGTCATTAGAGGAAAAATTCCTGGCTGGTGAAGGACAAAACCTAACACCAGCGCGGTTTAAGCCGGATTATGATAAAATTGCAAGGCAAGTCAAAAACGATCTGGAAAAGGCGGCACGCATCCTCAATGTGCAAGGCTACGCGCGCATTGATGCCTTTGTGCGCGTGTACGAAAGCAATGTAGCAGAGACGATTATCATAGAAATCAACTCTTTGCCAGGCATGACGCCGGCGACGGCCATTTTCCATCAGGCGGCGCTGAATAATTACAAACCCTACGATTTTATTGATAAAATCCTGGTTTTTGCTTTTCAGAAAAAACAACGCGAGGCGCTTCCTGTGGAGGCAAAACCCGAACCTGAATTGGCGGAAGTGCTTGTCGTTAAAGAGCCGCAGGCATGGCAACCCTTGGGTATAAAGGAAGAAAAAGAAGAATATATGACACCAGAAAATAGCGAACCCGATTGGCGCGAGCGATTCAAGAATATTTCTCCATTTTCAAGAGAATTGCTGTGGGAAAATGCCAAAAAGATCGCCAACGCTATTTGGGATTTCCTAAAATCGCCGATTTTCCTACGCAATTTTATCGCTTGGGCAGGCCTGATGCTGATTCTAATTTTGGGCATCAACTTATTATTAAGACTTTATACAAGACATAATGAATCGGTGCAAGTGGGCAATTATATTGGAATGTCGGTGGATGAAGCGATTCGGCGTGCCCGCGATCGTAGTTTTCGGATTGTTGTGATTGATTCGATAGATAAGGTGGGTGAAAGGCCGGGCGCGATTATTGCGCAAGACCCATTGCCGCTTTCGCGTGTAAAACAAAAGCGTAGAATTTACATCACTATTGTAAAAAGTGTCCCAGATGATGTGCCTTTGCCAGATTTAGTCGGTAGCTATAATTATGAGCAATACACTAAAAAATTGGAGCAATTAGACATCCGCTATAAAATTCGAGAGCGCCAGTTTGATTCTAAATTAGAAGAAAATACCATATTATATTTTTATTATAATGATCGTAAAATTACCGACGCGGATTTGCGCAATGGCGTGCAAGTGCCACGAGGCAGTACGCTCGAATTTGTCGTCACCGAGCGCAGTACGGATTATGTGGAAATCCCCGATTTGGTTTGTAAAACCTACGAAGCTGCGCAGTTTGTGATCAGCGCCAATAACCTGGCTATCGGCAATATTTATGGAGAGGTCGGCGATTTGAATAGCGCTTATGTATGGAAACAAGAACCAGCATACGAGCCAGGACAAATGATACGAATGGGCGAGCAAATCAGCTTGTATCTGACCGAAGAGCGCCCGGCCAGTTGCCCGGTAGAGGGCGGCCCCGAAGATGGGAATCAGGATGACAATTAACGCGATTGCGAAAGCGCAGATACAACAAATAAAGGCATTGCTCGTTTTTTTGGAAATATGAAATTTCATATTTCGCATACATTATTTTCCAAAGGTCTTTTCAATGAAGAAACTATTCTACTTATACTTGCTTGCTTTGGGAGGAATTGGCACCGCAAATGCACAGGAAATTGTACCCATCACTGAAAATCCAGCCATCCAACGTTATCTTTTTGAACGGGAAAATCAATTACCCAAGTCGCAACAAAAACGCCCTTCGGTGATAGAAAAAAATGGCTGTGAAGTCGAAAATCCCAATGAAACCTACGCCACTTCCGGCACTACTCGTTCGATCAAAATCCAGATTGATACAGCAGGATTGGGCAGCTTCGGGGGTACTTATGAGTGTTTGAATTGCGAAAATACTTTATACGGAAATGCCTCTGTATCAGGCGATACTTTGTATTACGTCGCTCGTGCCAATGTATTCGGTGGCAAAGAGAATATTTCGGTGCAATTTTGTAATCCCAGTGGTTGCCGCACTAAAACTTATCGCATCGTAGTGCGCCGCGCTGCTCAAAATCATTATTTTATAGAAGTACCACTCGCTCCAGAAGGCACAAGCACCCTTCCAACCAGTGTAAATAGCAGATTGCCAGGAAAAAAAGCAGTTTGTAGTAGCTTTTTGGATTGCACGGATACTTATGAAGCGGAAGCTCGATACATTAAGTTGAATGCAGAAAGCACGAATATCACTTATGAGGCCAGCCGCTATGCCGGTGTGGACTCCGTATGTTTAGTGTTGTGCGATACTTTTGCGATTTGCGATACATTTCGTTATACATTCCGCATCACTGGTGATACATTAAGTATTCCGTTTATGGATGATTTTTCTTATTTCGGGCCGTATCCTTTGGTGGACAATTGGCTCGACCGCGACGCCTTTGTGAATAATGATATGGCCAAAGACCCACCTTCCTGGGGCGTGGCTACCTTCGATGGATTGGATAGCGAGGGTACGGCTTATGGCGGCGGCTACGGCGAAGCAGATCGGCTTACTTCTACTTATTTGAATCTGAGTGGAGTAGGGGGCGAATTATTCGTAACCTATTGGCTACAACGACGCGGTTATGGCGACCGGCCTGAGCCACAGGATTCTATGGTGCTGGAATTTAAAGATCGCAGTGGCAAGTGGAACTACGTGCGAAGTATTGACGGCTCCGCAGCAAATGAAACCAATGCTTTGATTCCAAGTTTCGAGTTTTATCGAGATCCTATTCCGAACGAATTTAGATATAAAGGCTTTCAATTTCGTTTCAAAAATTATTCAGATCGCACAGGTTTGCTGGATGTCTGGCATTTAGATTATGTTCGAGTGGACAATAATTTCACTGATTCTATTTTTTCAGATATTGCCTTTAATCGTTTTCCGAATTTTATTACGCAGAAATACAGCAGTATGCCCTGGCGGCATTTTAAAGAACGCCCCTTAGAAGAACTGCGAGATAGCATTAGTATTGGCCTCTGGAATCATGATGATGAAGAACAACCTGCATCTTCCTCCACAGCGCGTTTGTTTGAAACCGTTTCCAATACGAATATTTTTAATGTAACTTTATTTAATGGCACCGAAGCTAATATTGAAAATGGCAAGCCGATTAATCGGAACTATCTTTTTGTAAATGATCCTAATGGTTTTCCTGGAACTGCTTGGGATAGCCTTTCGCGCATAATGACTGGCCCTGCATTTGATAATTATAATTCCCTATCTTTTCGACTCGAATATACGTTTAAAAATACCCAGCAAAACATCAGTAATCCAAGCTACAAAGCTTCCGTAGAACAGAACGATGGCGTGCGTCGCTTCACTATATTTGATAATTATTTTGCATACGATGATGGCACCGCTGAGGCAGGTTTGATTGGGCAAGCCGGCGTACAAATCGCCACGGAATTTACCGCCAATGTAGAAGATTCGCTGCGGGCCGTGCAAATTCACTTCCCGCGCACCACGATTGATGTTTCTGATCAGGAATTCAATCTCCAGGTTTGGGTTGGAAATTTAGATAATACACCCGAATATGAAAAAGTATTATTGAAGCCTTTATACACTGATATTGTGTATGATACACTTCAAGGTTTTACTACATATGTATTGGTAGATGAAAATGATAACCCCAAAGCGCTTTACCTACCCAAGGGTACTTTTTATGTAGGCTGGCAGCAGGTATCGCCTTGCTCCGGCACTAAATGCATTCCTTTTGGCTACGACCGAAACACGCCGCAGGGTTTGAAATATTTATATGTGAATAATACCGGAAACTGGCAGCCATTTCCGACCAACTTTTCGCCTGGTGCAGTCATGCTTCATCCTGTGGTTGGAAATGTGACACCGTCGCCTACAACTTCCGCGGGAGAAGTAATAACAGGGATTTCTAATTTTAAATTATTCCCAAACCCTACGCGTAATGTGTTGAATATTATTCCATTAGAAGGAAATTACGAAGATTTCTCATTTAGTATTTTCAATATTTCCGGTCAAATGCTATCGCAAGGGATTTTGCAATCCCAATTGGATGTAAATAATTATCCGGCAGGAATGTATTTTTTGAAAATTGCAGATCGACGCAAGAACTTTATTTGGAACGAAAAGTTTATTATTGCAAAATAATGTATAGAGCATTAGGTAGAGAGTATAGGGATAACTCAGAACTCGATCATATTTTTCTCTCTACCCTCTACCTTATACTATCTACAAAAATAAAAGAATGGATATCACCGTAAAAGAATTGAAAGAAAAAATGTCGAATGAGGATGGCTTTATTCTCATTGATGTGCGAGAGTCTTACGAACACGCCGATTTTAATATAGGAGGAAACCTGATCCCATTAGGAGATATTCCAGCCGCGATGGGTGATCTGGAAGAATATAAAGATAGTGAAATCATTGTTTACTGTCGTTCCGGGCGTCGCAGCGCCAATGCGCAGGCATTTTTGCAACAAAATGGTTTTAAAAATGTGCGCAACCTCATTGGTGGTATGTTGGACTGGGAAGATACATTTGGCAGAAATAAATAACCCCTTCTCTCCAAATCTCCGGTTCTCCGAGTCTCAAAGTCTCCGAGTCTCCAAATCCCCAGGTCTCCAAGTCTACTTACTCCTGCTCCCTCTGCTGATGCACGTAAGCCTCTACGCCTTTGGCTTTAAGATCATTCACTAATTTTTTTGCATCCGATTCCGAAGAGAAACGATCCACCAGCACGGCTGCGTATTTACCTCGATTGAACGGCGACACTTCTGCATTGGGAAAACCGAGCTTTTGAAGGCGTCGAGCTTCATTCTCTGCATTGTTTTTCACAGAAAATGCACCTGCAAGTACAAGATAATCTCCACTGCTTCGAGAAGAAGTACTAGAAGCGGAACTTTCTTCCGATGCATTTGCAGGTGTATTGCTTTGGGATGTATTTTTTGCTTCAGAAGTAGCCGGTTCGTTATCGGTTTTATTTTCATTATACACTTCTACCTCATCGTCATCAGGGTCTTCGTCAGTGGGTGGCAATATTTGGGTCGTATCTTGATAGTAATCATAATTATAGTCTTGCAAAGTATTTTCGGTATTTTGCTGGGCAATTTCTTTTTCTTTATTCCGAAAACTAATCGTTTTCCATATTAATATAACCAAAGCTGCCGCGCACACCACTATGATTCCAATAGTTACATAATCCAGTCTTGACATGGCGATTGATTTTTGTCAGCAATTTAATGATATTTTCGCAAAAAAACACAACTATTAACGTGGTACCTGCAAATTTTCTCCTTTTCAGAACCTTATTTTTCAACTTGGCGAAAAAATAGAAAAAAAATTGTCATTTGATAAAATAAAATATCCACCCAGATCATTATAGAGACGCATAACTTTTAACAAAAATAGAAACCGCACAATTCAGAACACCTCTACACTTTAATTTCTATACAATTGGTTCATTTTCATGGCTTTTGCTATGAAAGCGATTCATTTATAATACCCCATTATTCTTATATATTATTATTGCAATGTTAATCAAATACTGCATGTATTTTGATTTCAATGCTTTCTTATTACAAATATAGAAATCAATTACATTCATATTATTCAAATTTTAATTAAAACATTACAAAATTACGGATGATGCATTATTACACTATACTTTATTATCAAACTATCAAAAAGCATCATCATGAGAGCTACCTTTCTGATTATGATTATTTTGCTTTTCGCAGGTTTGGATGTGATTGCCCAATCGAGTACCGAAGCAACTGAAAATAACCAAATTACACAAACTTCAGCCCCGGACGATAAACCAAAATCTACTGGTGTAAGCAAATTGACGGAGGAAGAGTTGACCCGAATGGTCTTCGATGCGATCAACGCCAAGGATAGCGCGCAACTTATACCCTTACTCAATGCGCTGATGTACTATCGGCACAACGAAGCGGGGGAGACCGCTTTAACTCAGGCGATTGTGAATAAGGATCCAATGATGGTGGGCCTCTTGGCCCGAGAAGCGGTCATCAACCTCAAAAACAAAGCCGGAGAAACACCCCTTACGCTTGCCCTCAAATTGGGGAATTTAGAGATTATTCAGTTAATCTCCCAAAGAGCTAAAGCTGGCTTGAAAAATGACAAAGATGAATCGCCCTTGATGCTGACGATTGAGCGTTTTGATGATTTGTTCCTGTTGCAGGAATTGATTGACAAGGGCGCTGACGTGAACAATAAATCAAATGGCATTACCCCCATCGCACGCGCTACGGAGCTTGGGAAAATTCAAACCGTAGCGCTTCTTCTTCGCAATGGTGCTGACGCCAGCAAACCCAATGCAAATGGCGAGTTGCCTTTGTTTATTGCGGTTCAGCATAATTTTGATGCAATCGCAGGGATGTTATTATATAAAAGCAAACAGGCGGAGAAGGATGCCAACTGGAAAAATAAAATCGGCGAAACCCTATTGAATTTGGCTGCAACTCAGGGAAATGGGCGCTTGGTAAACATTTTGCTCGAATACGGCGCTGATCCCAAAGGTGGCGATTATCTGGAAAATACCGGATTGCACATCGCTGCAGAGAAAGGAAATATAGAAATGGCGCGCACGCTACTCGAAAAAGGCGCCCCGGCCGATCAACCCAATATGTTGGGCACGACGCCTATTATGGCGGCTGCCCAAAACAAACACAATGAAATAGCTAAATTACTAGCAGAATACGGCGCCAATCCTGAGCGCCGGAATTTTGCTGGTATCGCCGCCAACGATTTTGGCGTGTATTCTATAAAAGCCTCGATCCAAGCGCAATATGAGCAACTGGTTGATAGCCAACTCCAAACATCTAAGAATTGACTTTATTATGATAATATTTTTTCTGTAAACCGACACCAAACTGTATAGCGCCAAAAACCTGAAATCTTTAAAACGTCATGGACCCTTTAAAACCGAAATCTTATTTACCGGGAACTTGTAAAGGTCGTCTTAGTGGGGATTTTGCTGCCGTTGGCATTGCGAAATCCCCTTTTTATTCACTGGAACTTTCTATTTATCCTTCTTCTGGAATTCTATTCCCCAATGGCACATCATTTCCAGCAACGGACGCAGGGTCATTCCTTTTTCTGTCAAACTATAATCCACGCGGGGTGGTACAACTGGAAATACTTCTCTGTGGAGGATTCCGTCGGCTTCCAATTCGCGGAGTTGGCTGGTTAGCATTTTTTTTGTAATATTAGGAAGGGCTCGTTGCAGCGCACCAAAGCGGTTCGTTCCATTCAAAATCGCCCAGATTATAAGGGGTTTCCATTTCCCGCCGATTACGCGTATCGTGTAATTCACCGGACTTTCATTTGGATCGGATTTTTTATCTGAAGATATATTCACTTTAAAATAGTTACTTTTTTGATACTACTTGCTTGTAAAGATACTGTTATTTACTTTGTGCCCAAAAATAAAACTATGATTTTAATTCATGTTTCCGTTCAGCCCCAGATAGCGCTAACCGTTGATTTTGAGCAGGTTTTGAATGAAATTGTATTGGAGGCTCGCCGAGTTCCAGGCTGTTTAAAATATGAATGGTATCGCGCAACAGATGCGCCCAACTCTTATGTAATTTTTGGCGAATTTGATACTAAAGCTCATTTTGAGCAATACTTGCAATCGAATGTTGTAAAACGCATTGGGCGGGAGTTGATTCCATTACTGGAAACGAAGCCTGCGTTCAAACATTATGAAGGAGCGGTATTTAAAGAAGGATGAAATGAAATGGAAGCTATCGCCAAGCTCTGTTTGAAAGGGTTTGGCGATAGCGTGTTAAATTCTTACACATTCGGCAATTTCCAGCCGTTTTGATAATTCGCTTTTACACTATTCTTCCTCCGTTGATGTTTCTTTCTGCTGTTGAATCTCTGTTTTTACTTCATTTATTAAAAATTCCAGAGAAATATCCGAAATGCTCTCATAATCAGATTTATCATAAATTGAAAGTAAATAAACATCTGTATCCTCTTCTTTTTCAATAATTTCTGTTTCTACATAAGTAATCACGCGCATCCCGCCACTTTTGCCTTTCCCTTTGCTCTTTACTGACAAACGTATTTTATAGGAATTTTCCTTGATGAGCGTACCCATCCTTGGATTTTCTAATAATTCCGATTTTAAGGATTGGAATTTCTTTATCAATTTTTTCGCTTCTCGCTGAAAATTTGGCGTGATAATTACATTAGCTTTCACGCAAAAACTCTTTTAAAGTAATTCGCGGCTGTTTTCCTTTTTTGATTTGTTCTACTTCTTTGAATGCCGTCTTCAGGCTTTTTTTCAAAGCACGGTACTCCCGCCATTCCTTCAGTTCTTGCTGAATTTTTTGCCATTCTTGTAGCGAAATCAACACCGCTTGTCTATTTCCGGCTTCGTCGGTTACAAATTGTACCGGAATCGTATCTGCCATATTGAAAATGATTGAGTTATCTTTACAATTCTAAATCAGTTGTTTTAGTTCAATTTTCTAATCAAATTGGTCAGGCGAAATTTGATCATCTGACCAATTCCAATTATTTCATCACTCCATTCCTCCAATTTATTACACATTCGGCAATTTCCAGCCATTTTGATAATTTGCTTTAATCAGCATATTGGCTTCTTTATCATTTTTAAATTCGCCTTTGGCGGCATCCCAATACACTTTTCTACCCGTTTTAAAAGCGACATTGCCCATGTGCGCATTGATCGCAGCAACCGCGCCCGTTTCAATGCCACATTTTAAAATCGAAGCATCATTTTTTTGCATGGCTTGTACAAAATTCTTTACATGCTCCGCTAAATAATCAGAATTACCACTTCGACCTTGATCCGGCAAATCCTCGATTTTATTTTGCAAAACACCTTCCTGGTCGCGCTTCGTTTCAGGAATGACCTGCCAGCCGCCCCTATTTACAACCATCGTGCCATTATTACCAATAAAAGCAATGCCTTCGGTTTTGCCATAATTGCCACCGTCAATACCTGTGGCGTGTTCCCAAAGCATATTAAAATTATCATATTCAAAAACCGCTTGCAAAGTATCAGGTGTTTCCGATGCATCGTCGGGGTAAGCGAGCTTGCCGCCAGAAGCCACGACAGACTTGGGCGCGGAGGCATTCATAAAATATAATGCAATATCAATTTCGTGTACGCCCCAATCCGTCATCAAGCCACCTGCATAGTCCCAAAACCAACGGAAATTAAAATGAAAACGATTCGGATTAAAGGGTCGCTTTGTGGCCGGCCCGAGCCACATATCATAATCCACGCCAGCTGGAGGCGCGCTATCAGGCTTTACCGGTACGGGCTCCATCCAACCTTGATATGCCCAGCATTTCACGAGGCGAATATTGCCTAACTTGCCCGTTTTCAAATAGTTATGCGCTTGTTGATAATGTCCGCCGCTGCGTTGCCACTGTCCGATTTGCACAATTTTATTATATCTTTTAACCGCTTTCATCATAATATTACATTCCTCGATAGAATTTGCCAGCGGCTTTTCACAATACACATGCTTACCAGCCGAAAGCGCATCACAAAAAGTAAGGCAATGCCAATGATCGGGTGTCGCAATAATAATTGCATCCAATTCTTTCATTTCCAGCATTTTGCGATAGTCCTTGAACAGCTTAGGGCGACGACCGCCACGCAATTCGGCTACATTCGCGGCGCGTTCATCCAATACACTCTGATCCACATCCGCGAGCGCGATACATTCTACTTCCGGCACGCTCATCAGGTGCGCACGCAGATTCGACCAGCCCATGCCTTTGCAGCCAATGAGTCCGTAATTGATTTTATCATTAGCCGATACGCGGCGAATCGTTTGAGAAATGGATTCGAGCGGAAGCCCTCCAGCAATAGCTGTGCCAGCAAAAGCAGCAGAAGTGCGACGAATAAATTGGCGACGGGAATTGGACATACGAATATGGTTTAGATCGTTTCTGAAATCGATTTACAAATCAGTTTCGCTAATATATTTTTATTTTGTGGGACTGCAAAGGGAGGAGACGAGGATTTTTTAATAGAGAAGGATATAATAAACTTAATCTTGTAAATAATGCGCGAGTAATGTATTTTCTCTGGTAGAATTTTTTTCAAGAAACCAATTAAGGAGATCATTTTTTGAAAACCCCTCAGGAAGATTAATGAATTCTTCATTTTCTAAAAAATCCCAAAAGGCATCTCTCATTTGTATTATACTTACAGGAGTTTTTTGATCTATTGTTTCCTTGAAATAATTTTTCTTACCCTTAAAAGTTGATTTCCGAAATCCCCATTCTCGTAGTAATTTATATATGTTTGCCTCATTTTCTAGATTATGAGTTATTTTTAGTTCTCCATTTTTATGTTTAATAACTGTTATAAATTCAAGAATATTTTTTTTCATTTACCTAGAATTTTATTAATATTTTGTTTGTAATATTTCACTTCTCCCACACCTTCTCAAAATCAATATTTACAGTACAATCCAGAAAAATTTCCTTTTAGCATTTCATGCAATTTACAAGCTAAACGCAACTCTTGCAAACGGATATTGCAAATTGCTATATACCACAACTTACTCTTGACCCATGTGTAAAAAAGCTATACCTTTGGGGAATATTTCATCTGAAAATCAAGTTTTTATAAACAGGAGCTATTATCAATCCCAATAACGTATCAACCGAGAGACTATGCAATTCGATATTAATAGCGGCATCATGGTTTTGCTGTATGAGCACCAAACGGTAAGCCTGCCAGGGCTGGGAAGTTTTGTTTCCAACTATAAACCTGCCAATGTAGATCCGGTGGAAGGAAAAATCCAGCCACCCTCTAAACAATTGGTTTTCAATAGAAATCTTTTGATGGATGACGGCTTGCTGGTGCAATATTTGCGCAAAAAATATAATGTATCCTATCCGACGGCGATGCAAGCAGTGGAGGATTATGTGAAAAACGCGAAAGCGGCGATTGAAAAGCGCGATATCTTCACAATTACTGGGGTTGGGCGTTTGTACAAAGACTATGAGCAAAATTTTCAGTTTTTGCCGGATGATGTCAATTTTAATACCGATTCTTACGGCTTACCGACGGTGCAATTTTACCCTATCTTGCGCAATCAAAAGGAAATACCTGCCCAAAAGGGAACGGCTTCCGTTGCCGATGTTCAGCAAGTGCCTACGCCTGCTAAGAAAAGCACTCGTAAAGGTGTTGGTAAATGGTTACAGCACAATGTGATAGCAGTGAGTAGCGTATTGCTTGTGGGGATAGCTTTGGCAGTTTATTTTCAATTTTTTTACGAACCCCAACCTTTGCAAGAAGCTTTACCTACGGAGCGTGTGAATGTCAGCCCTTCGAGTATGACTTCTGATGAACAACCGGAATCGCCCATCACCAATGATGAGGATAATTCCGCTTCGGATAACGCCAGTGCCAATGACACCGAGGGTATTACGATGCAACCTGGCCAGAAATCTTGCATTATTGCCATTGGAATGTTTGGAAATCAGGATAATGTAGAACGTCTGGTGAAGCAAATATTTGAGGCAGGCTACGAACCTTTCACCGAAAAAACAGGGAATCTTACGCGCGTGGGCGTACAAATAGCTTATAAAAACGAACAGGATATTCAAAACACACTCAAAGTGATTCGAGCGAAATTTAATGATAAAGCGCAAGTGCTGAAGAAATGAGTTATTTAGAAATTGGGAAATTTCCCAATTTCTGAATTTCCAAATAAAAGCGCTTCTTTACTTTTTATGTTGATACTCGGAAATCGGATTGGATTTATCGAGTTCCTGCAATGCTTTTTTTACTGCCGGATCCATTTCGTTCCAAACCGCATAAAAGCCTTCATTATCAAATAAACTTTGTCCGAAACTCGCTTTTAGATATTTCTTGAGCATCGGCGTGATCTTAGCCAATTGCGTTTTGTCTCTGGCAACGCCATTATCAGCAGCATATTCGATAAAATCTTCTAATAAGGCATTATTCACCGTAAAATTCTTTTTGAAAGAAGCCACTGAAGTGTATTCAAAGTCTTTTTGATGATTTTTCTTATACCTAAAGACGAATTGGGGCATCTGTCGGCGCAATTGGAAGTAATATTCATTGATTAATGTTGTATCCAAAGGCACAAAAACATCAGGCGTAATGCCGCCACCACCATACACCACTCGACCACTGGTAGTATAATATTTGGTAGAATCTAAAATAGCGACTTCCCCGTTCCCAGATAATTCACCTGATTCGTAGCGTTCTGTAAAGTCTTCTTCGTAATGCGCTCGGTCGTCGTAAGGCTTTTGGATAGACCTGCCAGAAGGCGTATAATACCTTGCCACTGTGAGGCGCAGCGCCGAGCCATCGCGCAAGTCGTATTGCTCCTGCACCAAACCTTTGCCAAAGGAACGCCGCCCGATGATATAAGCCCGATCGTGATCTTGCAACGCTCCAGCCAAGATTTCGCTTGCCGAAGCAGAGCCTTCGTCAATCAAAACAGCGATATTTCGGATGTCAAAAAAAGCGCGGCCGGTCGTTTCGTATTCGCTGCGATGCACTGAGCGCCCTTCGGTATAGACTAAAAGTTGATCTTTTTGTTTGAATAATTGACTTAGAATGTTAGTTGCTTGTTGCAAATAGCCACCTGGATTTTGACGAAGGTCAATCACTAAATCTTTCATGCCCTCTTTTTCCACCAGCTTTTCCAAGCCTTTCATAAATTCCTCGTAGGTATTGGCGCTGAAGCGATTGATTTTGATATAGCCGGTTTTGTTGTTCAACATATAAGCTACATCCACGCTATGCACTGGAATGGCGTCGCGTTCCAGCGTGAATTGGCGTATTTTCTGTTCATTTCCGCGCAGTATGCCGATAGTCACTTTCGATCCTTTTTCACCACTCAACAAGTCGATAACACCGTTCGAACTGATACCAACGCCTGCTATGACAGAATCTTCCGCTTGCACGACCTTATCGCCGGCCAGAATACCAGCGGCTTCTGCCGGCCCGCCTCCGAGTGGTGCTACAATGGTCACTGTATCATCTATAATAATAAATTCAACACCAATGCCATTAAAATTGCCATCCAACTGCACACTCACGTCTTTCAACTGCTCGGCAGTGAAATAGACCGAATGCGGATCTAATTGCTTCAAAATACTGCTGATGGCTTCGTCCACCAGTTTGTCACGATCCACCTCATCCACGTATTTGGCTTCGATGTAGCGCAGCAATTCTTCTATTTTTCCTTGCGTATTAGGAGAGAGCGCATCCGGGTTTTGAATATCTACTACTCTGGGCGCTTCCGATTGCAAGCGCATACCAACGAGCATACCCACCACCAATACTACTGCGAAAAGCAAAGGCAGCCAGATGTTCAATTTGCTTGTCCAATTCTGATATTCCTGACGCATATTTAATTGCTTAAGATATAGAGATTTTAATCGGGTAATTTTTTCTGCAATACGTCCTAACAATACAAAAGTACACAAATAAATGTTGTAGGGTCAAGGCTTTTTCTGCTGAAGTTCAAAGATAGGGGCGTTGTGTTGATAGAATCATCAAGATATAGATAAAAGTAAAATATTTTAAAGAGGCTATTTTTTTATAAAATTGTAATTTTTTGGATGATTTGGGTCGATTTTTTGAAAAAAGAGAAATAAAATGATAATTTTGTTTAATAACTGTTAATGATACTCCAATGATGGAAAAAACGTTTGAATTAGATGACCTGGATAAGCAGATTCTTTCCATGCTGATGCGTAATGCGAAAAAGCCTTATACCGAGATTGCTAAAGAATTGTATGTGTCGGGCGGCACGATTCATGTGCGTATGAAAAAATTAGAAGAAGCAGGTATCGTAAAAGGATACAATTTGGATGTGGATTACGGTATGTTGGGTTATGATATTAGCGCTTTTCTAGGGATTTATTTGGATAAAAGCTCGCTCTATGATGATGTAGCAAAGGAATTGGAAAAAATTCCAGAAATTGTAGAAGCCTATTATACTACGGGTATTTACAGCATTTTTGCAAAAATCATTTGCCGTGATACCGACCATCTGCGCAGGGTACTGCACGATAAAATCCAGAAAATAGGAGGCATTCAGCGCACAGAAACCTTTATTTCATTGGACGCCAGCATCAATCGTCCGATTGATATTGTGAGCGCGGAAAGCGTGGAAGAGAAGACTTGGTGAAACGGAGACTTAGAAACGGAGTGATTTTGGGATTTAGAGAACAGGTGACTTGAAGCATCGCAAAATAATCAATACAGAATTGCCAATCATCAATAAAAAAGGCGTCTTCCAATCATTGAAAAACGCCTTTTTGTCTATCTCGTATAAAATATTGATCCCAATTCTCGACCTTCAATCCTAATTAGGCTCCCAAATAATGCTTGAGTAATTTACTCCGATTCGCAGAGCGCAATTTGTTGATTGCCTTGTCTTTGATCTGACGCACCCGCTCACGGGTAAGCCCGAACTTGTCACCAATATCTTCCAATGACATCGGGTGTTCCACACCAATGCCAAAGTATAATTTAATCACATCGCACTGGCGGTCAGTCAACGTACTTAAAGAGCGTTCGATTTCGCGGCGCAGTGATTCATTGTATTCCAATTCCTGGTCGGTGCCAGGCGTACCTCCATTTTCCAATACATCCAGTAAAGAATTGTCTTCTCCTTCAACGAAAGGCGCATCCATCGATACGTGCCGAGCCGCAACGCCCAGCGTGGTTTCTACTTCTTCGGTTGGGATTTCCAGAATTTCAGCTAATTCCTCTGGCGAGGGTTCGCGCTCATATTCTTGTTCCAATTCGGAAAAAGCCTTATTGATTTTATTCAAAGAACCCACTTTGTTAAGTGGTAGGCGCACGATGCGCGATTGCTCTGCCAAAGCTTGCAGAATAGATTGACGAATCCACCATACGGCGTAAGAAATAAATTTAAAACCCCGCGTCTCATCAAATCTTTGCGCCGCTTTAATCAAACCGAGGTTGCCTTCATTGATGAGGTCACTAAGCGAAAGTCCTTGATTTTGATACTGTTTGGCAACAGATACCACGAAGCGCAGGTTCGCTTTGGTCAATTTTTCCAGCGCTACCTGATCGCCTTGTTTGATGCGTTTGGCTAATTCAACTTCTTCCTCCGGCGTTAATAAATCCACTTTACCAATTTCCTGCAAATACTTTTCCAGCGATTGGCTCTCCCGATTCGTAATAGACTTAGTGATCTTAAGCTGTCTCATGCACTTAGAATCTTTTAATAGTTTACAATGGTGAAACAATGTTGTTCAAAAAGAAGGTCAGCGGGCAGGATATGGAATGGGATTTCAAATGTGCGATATGGTCACTATCAATAATAACGGCACAATGTCTTCTCATGTAGCTTTGTGTTATCTTGGAATATGTCATCAAACCCTATAGCTGTTTCTTATCAGGACACAAAAATAACCCAATTCCTCCTTTATGTCAAGTATAAAGGTGTTATATTCGTTTCGCATCCCACCCAACATTATTAGACTGTAAATAGTTGACTGGGTCACAGCCCGAAAATTTGCAAAAGTCATTTTTTTATTTTTTATTGCGGTGGCGCAAATATGCTTAAAAGAAGCGTATATGGTATTTGAAAACCTTCTCGAAATAAATTAATTGTCAAGTTACAAAAAAGACAAATATTTGCATATTTTTTCTGCCGGATATATATTTCTTTATTCACAACAATAACAGAACTTAAACCAACAAAAAATTACATGGAAAGAGCCAAAGTCACGATGGAGTTTTTATTCCGGGCTTCTCCCACTATTTTATATCAATTTCTTACCACGCCTTCTTGTTTGATTCGCTGGTTTTGCGACGGCGTTGATATTCAGGGAGATAGTTATATTTTTACGTGGAATGATACCGCCCAAATAGCCGACCTCATTGACGATATTGAAGAAGAGCGCCTCCGATTTCGTTGGGAAGACGCCGAAAGCGATGAGGAATACCTCGAATTCAAAATTTCTACCTCACCGGTAACCGATGAAACCATCCTGGAAATCGTTGATTTCTGCGATGCCGATGAGGTGGACGATCAAAAACAACTCTGGAAAACCCAAATTGAGCGCCTGAAAAAAGAAATGGGCGGCTAATTTTATTTTACGCATTTTCAACCAAGGACCAAATGATGAACGCCAAACCTGCTATTGCAAACAAACCTGCCATCAATCCAATTAGCCCCGGCAAAATTCCAATTGCAGCAATCAAGCCCAGCCCAAGTCCAGCTAATAACATCAATACACCCAATCTGAAATTGCCTTCATCCCACAAATCGGTAGGGGCATCTTTGAGGCGCTGTGCCTTGCGTTCCAATTTTTTGCTAAACTTGTCCAAGCGCTTTTCAATGCGTTCGCTTTTAGCATCTTTTTTTAAAATGGACTCCTGGTGTTTTGTCGGCCCAATGACCGCGTAAACAGGCGCGGAAATCAATGAACATAAGCAAAGTAAAGCAATGAAGGTGATAAAAGCTTTCATAATGTAGTGTTGAATTTGGTTTGAAATAGAATATTTTTAATCAAAATGTTTTTTATTTGCCAATTTTTTAAACAAAAATGCAGAATTGCCGCGCACTTTGTTTTACTTTTAGATGCAATTCTGTGGTACGTTCCCTTATTTTGAGAAAAATAAAACTTTAAAGAGAGATAAAATGGTCAAATCTAAAACCCCAAACCTCAAACAAACGAACTTTACGCGATGACGATTTACTTTGGATTGGGCTTGGATGATGTGGTTTTTCCGAAACCGCTGCAAACGACCGGATCGCAGCATTATCTGGGGCCGCAAGGAATTTTATATACATTGGAATCTCATTTGGGTTTGATCGGGCATC
Source organism: Saprospiraceae bacterium (assembly GCA_033761835.1). Classification (GTDB taxonomy): domain Bacteria; phylum Bacteroidota; class Bacteroidia; order Chitinophagales; family Saprospiraceae; genus JADJNW01. The sequence goes on along the minus strand of JANRME010000058.1, from coordinate 7,117 downwards.
CGCCGGAAAACGAATACCTGCGCATTGAGCAGTACCGACAGGCTTTGCAGATATATTTGTTGCAGCGACCAGAGGTTTTTTTCAAAGCTTCTTTTGAAGCCGATCAATTTGCGACGGCTACCGAATTGCTTTCCCGGCGCGATGAATTATTGCTCGCTGGCTGGGACTTTGTTGAATTCAATGATATTCCCGCTCGATTAAAATGTCTTACAGAATTAGAATCCTTGTTCGATGGCAATAACCGTAAGCTTTCTGCTGGGTATGCCGACCGTTTTATGATGGTTTTGCAAAAAATGGAAAACCGTCATCAGCCCTTTTCTAAAATTTATCTGAACGAACCTTTTTATTTGTTACCTGCTCATTTTCAACGACTTTTCAAAAAGATGGAAAGCTTGGGTGTACAATTACTCCAACTTTCAGCGTCCGAACCAATGGGCGATAGTGATTTGGCGGTTTTTCAAAAAAGCTTGATAAATGTGCCGGGTTTTGAAAACCTGCCATATTTAAAGTCAAAATTAAACGGCGATGGCTCTTTGTTGCTCCTCCGCGGTAAGCGGGAGACCGATTTAGCCGCTTTTGTAGCAAAATTAACTCGACGCAATGCTTCTTTTCGACCCTTGTGTTTGATTCCTGGCAAACATCGTATACTCGATCAAGTGCTGGTGCAGGAAGGCTTGCCAAGTATGGGGATTCCCTCGGCATCCTTGGCGCGGCCGACTTTGCAGGTCTTGAAATTGGTGACGGTTTTTCTTTGGAATCCGATTGATCCTTTTAAAATTATGGAATTTGTATCGCTGGCGATCAAACCTTTGGAAGATGATTTGTCTAATCGTATCGCGGTGCAAATGGCCCAAATACCTGGCATCAATAGTGATAGCTGGTTTGCAATGATAGCGCGTTATTTCGAGGATATAGAACGCAGGGCAGCTACCGATTCCTCTATAGATGTGAATGAAATTCGCTTTCAATATCGCTTTTGGTTCGAGCGGCGACGATACGATATTTCAAAAACCGTTCCCAAAGAGGATGTGATCCAAGTTTTTGCTTACCTACACCATTGGTCACGACAACAATTTGAAAATGGCAGCAGCAAAAATAACTCTTTGCTGGTATTGACCGAACAAGCCAAACGCATCGCGGATTTGATGGAAACGTTGCCGGAAACGCAATTGAGCAACCTCGAATTGGAGCGCATCGTGCGCACGATTTATGAACCCGCTCCTGTCAATTTTCAAGAACAAGAACTTGGTTTTCTTCCATATATACATACGCCAAATACCTTAATTGACAATACTGCCACGCTGTTATGGTTCAATTTTAGCGAAAGCGAACCAGTTCATTTTTTCTCCAAATGGTACCATTCAGAGCGAAATTATCTTGAAAAATTGGGCATTCGACTGCGTACGCCCGAAGACGAAAACGCTTTATTGATCTGGCAACGCCGGCAACCCGTGCTGCGTACTCACCAAAGCTTGATTTTGGTGATGCCTCAAATGATTGATGGCAAAGAAGTGCATCCGCATCCTTTGTTGGGCAATTTGGAAGCAACTTTCGCCAATTTGGATGATATTACTTTCGATATTGATACAGAATTAGGAAAAACGGCTTTCGCCCAATTTTTTGATTTGCCGAAAAAAACGACTTTACAACATCGCCGCCTGGGGGCGCCGCGTCCATTTCTCCATATCCGCGCTGCCGAACGCTTGGGCCAACGCGAAGAAGAAACTTTTAGCAGCTTAGAAGCCTTATTTTATTATCCTTATCAATGGATTTTTCGACATAAAATCAAGCTCAGCAAATCTTCGATCCTTAGCATCGTCAAGGATAACGCGCTGATGGGGAATTTGGCGCACCGCTTTTTTGAACAACTATTCCAACAGGATATCCAAAGCTTGAACAAAACAGAATTGGAGCGTTGGATTGACACCGAAGCGAATCGACTGCTGAGCCGTGAAGGCGCGGTATTGCTAATGTACGGGCGCGAACCGGAGCGCGTAGCTTTTATAAAAAAAGTAAAATTTGCCGCCTGGAGTTTGTTGGATGTATTGCGAAAAAATGGTTGGAAAGTTTTGCAAACCGAGAAATCGCTTGAAGGCAAATTTTTGAATATCCCGATCAACGGCCGTGCAGATTTGGTACTGGAAAAAAATGGCGAATTGGCAGTAATTGACTTGAAATGGCGCGGTGCTAAACGACGGGAAGAAACCATTCGCAACGAAGAGGATCTGCAATTAGTTTTATATTCAAAATTACTCACCGATGACCATACCTGGGCGCATACGGCTTATTTTGTAATGGAAAATGGCAAGTTGATTGCTCGAAATAATGAGGCTTTCCAGGAAGCGAATGGCGTTGCGCCGAACAGCAGTTTGGTGGAAGCGCACGAGCGAATCCTCCAAAAAATGCAAGCGACTTACGAATGGCGCATCCAGCAAATACAGGAAGGCAAGGTCGAAATTCGATGCAAACAAACACAAATCCTACTGGAAGAAGCTTATGGAGGAGCATTGCTACGAGTATTGGAAATGAAAAACGAGGATGCCCCTTTTGATGATTATCGGACGCTGATTAACTTGATTGATTAGTTTGGCAATAGGGTGATTACTACTCAAATCACCCTATTATCCTTTATCCCATCTTCCCATCTCCTCTTTTACCCGATTACCGCCTTGTCGCGCGCTACGTACTTAGCATACATGAGCGAAGCGCCTGCAAGCATCGTGTCTTTTAATACTTGGCCTACTGCGTTTTGGTCGCCATCCATTGCACCATTTAGATGAATCGCAAACACGAAAATGAGGAGCAAAAGCGCGAGCAAAGTGGAAGCAAGTTTGTCATATTTGCCAATAAGCATACTTACCGATGCTGCCAATAGACCAATCCCTGCAATATAAACCAAGATGGAACTATTGAAAGCCGCGCCTTTCATGGCTTCCGCATTCATAAAATGGAAAAGACCGAATACAGCAAACGGAATAGCGAATAAAAATTTTCCTAGGTTTAGTACGGCGTTCATAATTGTACGATTTTAGATGTTAAAACATTGTTTATGTAAATGTACAGTTTTTCTAGTCATTGTGAAATTTTTAATTTAAAAATTACTTGTACACCGATTAAAAATGTATTCATCTAAAAAAAATCCATACAAAATTCTATCATCATAAAGTGATTCTTTATTGCTGTTGCGTTATTTTTCTTAAAATTTAAGGCAATATCTAATCCTGGATATTGCCTTAAATTTTTGTAATATTTAATTTTTAAACCAGAAACCAGTTACCTTCTCGAACCTGTTGTCGAATTTGTACTGGGTTCAATTTCTAATTTCTTACGCGGCAATTTTTCATCGCGCTGCGAAGTATGCCATACAAAAGAAGCAATGATCGTAGCCGCTTGTTTGAGGTCATCAGCCACCAGGTGATCCCAGTTGTCCATATTGGAGTGGTGGGTACGAGCAGAATATGCGATCGGATCTTGGATGAACTGGAAACCAGGGATACCCGCGCCATCAAAAGGTACGTGGTCAGTACTACCAGTATTTCTAAGAGTCAAAGTAGTAGCTCCCAAATCGTTAAAAGCATCCAGCCATTCTCTGAAAATTGGCGCTATATTAGGATTACTTTGCATATAAACGCCCCGGATTTTACCAGTACCATTGTCCATATTATAATAGGCCGAAATTTTGCTTTGATCTGGCTTCACTCCTGTAAGTGAGCGGCCGTCCATTTCCGCAAAATGCTTGGCAACATAATCACGAGAACCCAGCAATCCTTGTTCTTCGCCCGTCCATAATGCGATGCGTAGCGTACGACGAGGCTTCACACCCGTTTCTTTGATGGTTTCTAATAAAATGCGAGCCGCTTCAACCATAGTAGCCGAGCCTGCAGCGTTGTCGGTTGCGCCAGTGCCTGGATGCCAGGAATCAAAGTGCGCGCCAAACATTACGACTTCATCCTTCAAATCCGTACCTGGAATTTCGGCGATAATATTGCGTTCCATCCCTTTGTCAGGATTGTAATAAGCGGCGTCAATATTCATGGTCAATTTGACAGGGATATTTCTTTTCAAAGAGCGGAAAATGCGATTGTAATGTTCCACACTCATGGTTACTTGAGGAATGACTTCTTGGTTGTCATCACGCACATTGCCGGTTGATCCAACGCGAGCAGAAGTACCAGCGAAAACCGTTCCCAAATCTCCTTTGAAGCCTCTATCTATAATAGCTAAAGGCTTTTCAGCCGTTAATAGATCCCATAAAGCAGTTGTGAAATCTCGATTGCTCTGGAAATTTCTGCCAAAACGATCGTTAGAACGAGCTGTTCCGGCATTCGCCAAATTCAATAAATCCTCAGAATCGTTGCGTTGGGCGGGCGCTTCAAACCATTCTTGGACGACGCGTGCCGTATCGAGAAATACAAATTTACCTGCCAATTTTCCTTTGTAAGTTGCCAATTGTTCAACCGTGCCCGCATCCAAATAAATCACATCACCTGTCACATCACCTTTGGTAGGAGAGGACCAAGCTTTTGGATAAGCGATGATAGGAAAATAATTTGGACCAGAGGCGTGCATTTCAAAATGCTTCAGTTCCCAGCCACGGCCAAAAGGGCCCCAGTCTTCGGTATGTACATTCGACATGCCCATGCTCTTCAAGTATTGTACAGCCCATTCGGTTGCTTTATCAATTTGCGGAGAGCCGGTGAGGCGTGGGCCATACACATCGGTCATCAGACCGGCGGTTTCCATTACTTTGCTCTGTTCCAGACCATGTTTGCGGATAACTTTGTTGATGTCGGCATCAACTTTCTCTTGTGCAAATGCTTGAAAAGCAAGACACAGGATGATTACAACTAGTGATGAGACTTTCATTATCGAGTGTTTTTGTATGAAAAATATTGCTATTGCAAATGTATGATTTAGACAAAGTCACCTTCAAAAATAATCCAAAACTGCTGGAAAAAGCATTATTCTTCTATAAAATACAGTTTTTACAAAAATAAAAGAGATTTCGCCCCTTTTTATAAAGATTTGGGGGTAGAAGTTTCATTTTGTGGAGAATCTACATAGCTTTGTTTGTCATTTGTAATTGAATACCAGAGAGTCCGAGCCGTGAAGGCAATATTTCTTCAAATTCCATTAAAAGCCGTTTCGCTTGCTGTTGGTTTGGTAGCCATCCTTACCTTTATTTACGATATAGGGTTTGAAGATGATGAGTTTTTTGACCGACAAATTCCCCGCTTTTATTTTATTCTACTAAATATTTTTATTTTCCTCAATATAATAAAATTCCTGGCATTCCCGATGGTAGTGTCGCGCCGCAGCCAGGCCGGCATGATTATTTTTTTGATTGCGGTGCTGCTATATATCTTTTTTACGGTGCTAAATAGTGAAATCGGATTGCATCAAATGCTGGTTCAAAGCCTACCATTACTGCGTTTTTGCACAATACTGTTTTTTGCCATCGAATATAGCATTGTAATTGAGCGATTTTACTCTGCCAAGTTTCAACCGGCCTTTATTTTTGCAATTAGTTTTATTGCTATTATTATTGTAGGTGCGTTGTTATTGAAATTGCCTCAAGCTACTACGAATGGTATTACATTTGTGGATGCTTTATTTACTTCAACGAGTGCCGTATGCGTGACTGGGCTGGCAGTAGTGGATACAAGCACTGCTTTTACACGTGTCGGGCAAATTATTATTATGCTTTTAATTCAAGCAGGAGGCTTGGGTGTGTTGACGTTTACCACTTTTTTTGCTTATTTTTTTAAAGAAAATATCTCCTTTCGGGAAAGCCTTTATGTACGGGATTTTATTAGTTCTGATAAACTAAATGATATTTTTCAGTTGGCAGTCAATATCGTAGCCTTGACGGTTGGAATAGAACTGATCGGCGCTATTATGATTTATTTTTGGCTACCGGCAGAAGCGATGCCAATCGTGAGCGAACGTATCTTTTTTGCTTTATTCCATGCGGTTTCTGCATTTTGCAATGCAGGGTTTTCTACACTGAGTTTGGGATTGTACGAACCAGTTGTACAATTTAATTATTCCATTCATTTAATTATTGCTATCCTCATTATATTAGGCGGTATTGGATATAATATCATATTCAATACTTTTGATTATGGCCGTGAAAAAACAATGTCGTTGTTGAATAGCGTTTTTATAAAAAATAGAAATTATCGCAAACGCGTGCGGATTGTGACGCTCAATACCAAAATAGTTATTTATACAACTCTAATTCTATTGGTTTTTGGCACAATATTTTTCTTTATAGCCGAATATAATAATCAACTATCAGACCATAAATCCTTATGGGGGAAATTGGTCACCGCATTTTTTGGATCGGTGACGCCGCGTACTGCTGGATTTAATACGGTGGATTACAGTAAATTACACGTTGCTACTATTATGATTACGATATTGCTCATGTGGATAGGCGCTTCGCCAGCTTCTACTGGAGGTGGTATCAAAACCAGTACTTTTGCTATTGCTACGCTCAATATTTTCAGTATGGCACGTGGCAAAGAAAAAATAACCATTTATAAAAGAGTCATTTCTGATTATTCCGTCCGCAAAACGGCCTCAATTATTAATCTATCGCTTATTATGATTGGAATCGGGGTTTTTCTGGTGAGTAGTTTTGAGCCGGCCGGCCGAGCGGATTTCTTAAAAATTGCCTTTGAATGTTTTTCTGCCTTTGGTACAGTAGGGCTTAGCATGGGCATTACTTATGATCTGACCGATGCGAGTAAGATCGTATTAATTTTTCTTATGTTTATTGGCCGGGTAGGGGCTATCAACTTGCTGATCGGATTACTCCGCCGCATGGAAACCAGCCATTTAAAATACCCAGAAGAGAATATTTTGATTAACTAAAAATAGTACGGAAGTGTTTTTGTATCGTGGTGCTAACGTATTATAGTATTTTGGTATTATTTCTTTGAATATTATTGTATTATATGTTCCATTATTAGGTCGTGCAAAAAGATGTATGACGATTGTGAAAAAAGACAATGAGGACGAACTTTGAAGAATGTGTCAAATAAAAATCAAAGTCCAATGTCCTCATTGCGATAGTCCTAATGTCGTAAAAAACGGCATAAAAAGTAGTGGA
>JANRME010000057.1:0-34859 GCA_033761835.1 Saprospiraceae bacterium | reverse complement strand
ATGAACTCAATTTTCAAAATTTATGCGCTGCGTAATATCAGTTAATAAGTATAATTTTTGATTGTTTTTTTGAAAAAATTGGTCAAAAGCTTCGATTTACAGTCAGGTTAAAAATTTTATTCCAAGTATATTTATTGCATTTAGCTATCTAAAACAAAATTTTATAACAAAGTTACCGTCAAAAAAGTTTATTTTCCAAATTTTCATTAAAAATTTATTTTGGTTAAAAAAACCAAGTCCCATTCTCCCAAACCATACAAAACTATTTTTGTTTTGTAAAACCATGCCAAAACTTTTATTATTTCGAGAAAAGATATACATTTGCATTCCGTTTAAGAAAAGTAGAATCAATCATGAAAAAAGATACGCATCCAGCGAACTATAGATTGGTGGTATTCAAGGACTTCTCCAGCGATGATGCCTTCCTTACCCGCTCTTGCACCCCAACGAAGGATACTATCGTGTGGGAAGATGGTAAAGAATACCCTTTAATAAAACTTGAAATCTCGAGTTTTTCACATCCGTTTTTCACCGGTAAGATGAAGTTTGTAGATACCGCCGGACGTATTGACAAATTCAACAAAAAATTTGCCAATTCCAAGTTTGCCAAGAATTCCTAATTGTCTTTTAAATAGTAGAAAGAAAAAAAGTCCCCTTCACATCCTGAGTGGGACTTTTTTTGTATTCACCACTATCATTCCTTGTTCACTTCCCCTACATTTGTAGAATAAAGATCGGTGTTATAACTCTACTTACTATGGCAAATATTATTTTGTTTGACAACGAGATTCGAGAACAACTCTTGCCACTTACTTATACCCGCCCGATTTGCGAACTGCGCATCGGCATTCTCACTATTCGGGAAAAATGGGAAAAGTGGCTGAATGCCAAGGCGTTTTATATCACCCAAGATTACCTTGCCGGAAAATATTCTATCGAATACGATAAGGAAAACTATCTTATCAATGGTTCGGTGCTGCCCTCCGACCAATTGTGCCGCCTTTTGAAACAAATGGAAGAAGGCGAGGCTTATCTTGCAGGAGAAGAATTAATTGCTGCAAAATTAGGCGAAGAGCAGATGGAACGACTTATGCACGATGAGGATTTTGGCGAATTGAAAGGTTTTGATTTGCAAGACACGGAGTTTTTGAAAATCAATCATTTGTGTGATTTGTATCGCCTCAATGACCAAGCAATGCACCAGGATTTTGCACTACTGACTGCCGGAAGGACTTCTCAGCCCATTAGCCCTACCAATCGCTGGACAGGCGAAGAACAAATTTTTATAGAAGAAGGCGCGAAAGTGGAGTTTTCTATTCTCAATGCAAATACCGGGCCCATTTATATCGGTAAAGACGCAGAGGTGATGGAGGGTTGCATCATTAGAGGCGGGTTGGCACTTTGCGAAGGCGCTACGTTGAAAATGGGCGCTAAAATTTATGGTGCCACAACCATCGGGCCATACTCCAAAATAGGCGGAGAAGTTAATAATTCCATTGTACAGGGCTACTCGAACAAAGCACACGATGGTTTTCTCGGTAATTCTTTTATTGGTGAATGGTGCAACATCGGCGCAGATACGAACACTTCCAATCTGAAAAATACATATGATGAAGTAAAACTTTGGAATTATCCCGCAGAGCGATTTTTACCAACCGGGCAGCAATTCTGCGGCTTGTTCATGGGCGACCATTCTCTTTGTGGCATCAATACGATGTTCAACACAGGCACGATTGTTGGTGTTGGCGCGAATATATTCGGCGAAGGCTTCCCGCGCAATTTTATTCCGTCGTTTGCCTGGGGTGGCCCTTCCGGTTATCAAACTTACCGAACGGACAAAGCTTTTGAAAGTATCGAACGCATGATGGCTCGCCGGGGTAAGGATTTTGACATTCAAGAGCGATTGATCTTATTGCGTATTTTTGAAGACTCGGCCAAATATCGTATCTGGGAGAAATAACATAGTGCCAACATGCTTTGGTGTTTTAGTGTTATGATGGCTGAAGTCACTACATCACAAAACCAAAATATCCAAATATCAATCTATGCGCGCACCCAAATGGAAAATATGGTTGAGTTACCTCGCAGAAATCCATCTCGAAAGCGCTTCCAGCGAGTATAATCCGCATCTGTACGTAAGCTTGCGCAAGGGGCGCTATCAACTCAGCACTGCCCATGCCATTTACTCTTACAGCGATTTGTATAGTAATTTTACTAAAGCTTTTCAACAAATAGACCTTGACTGCTTAAAAGGAAATACGGTACTCGTGCTGGGCTTTGGGTTGGGCAGTATTCCGGTCATTTTAGAACAACAAAAAAATTATCATTATACCATTGTAGAAATAGACGAAGTCGTGCTTGATCTGGCGAACCGCTACATATTGGACGAAGTGAATTGGAATATGGAACTCATTTGCGCGGATGCTTACGCATTTCTGCTACAAACCGAGGCAACATTCGATATGATTTGTATGGATATTTTTTTGGATGATGAAGTGCCTGTGAAATTTGAGTCCATAGCTTTTCTCGAAGCCTTGCGCGATGCTTTAAATCCTGGCGGAATACTATTATTTAACCGTTTAGCTGCCAATAAAACCGATGTTCAAAGAACAGAGACCTTTTTTCATAATCAGTTTTCGTCTATTTTTCCTAAAGGAACCCATCTGAACGTAGGAGGTAATTGGATACTAATCAGCAACAAAGATATACTGAAATCGGGCTTACATTAATTTCATCTATTCATAACCTTAAAAATTTTTACCCCTACGATAAATTTTTTTATTTTACCTGTGACTTTTAAAAAAAATCCCGTCAAAAGGACGGTTTTTATTATTTTCTTAACCTAAAAAACGCTAAACTCATGTCTGTAAAAGCAAAATATCAAGCAGTACTTGACTTAGGTGAAAAATTTGGCACCAAGGATGGCTACGTTGAGGAATTGGACGGCAAGCTGAAAATAGGCGGTACTGTTGAAACGCAGTATCTGAAGAATCAGCTTTGGGACAAAATCAAAGAAATCGGTGGCGAAAATCCTTCCGATATTGCTGCTGACATCAAAGTAGAGGTGACCGACTACTACCACAAGCATACGGTGGAAAAAGGAGAATCCCTTTCTAAGATTGCCAAGCACTACTACGAAGAAGCCAACAAGTACATGAAAATTTTCAATGCGAATACCGACCAACTGAAAGACCCGGACATGATTCATCCTGGTCAGGAGTTGATTATTCCATTCGAATAAAAATACTTAGGGCCTCATAAGTATTAAGTTAAGGCTTGTGAGGCTTTCAACTACTCAACACTTCTTGCAAAATTTCGTGGGCGTGGATGTCGGGCAAATAATCAATGTGCAAGCGATAGTAATCCAATAAATATTTCAGTAAAGTGCGTCGTTGCGCAGTGTTAATACTCACTTCGTGGCAAGCTTCAGGATTAGTGTGCAAAAACGCCATTAATATAGCACTCAGTTCCTCATCCAAATAGTGCCGATGTCCCGGCGTAGCGCTTATAAAAATACCTTCTTGCAAATCGAATAATGGCGTGGCTTCACAACATTCGCCGCCTGGCACAAAGCCTAAGAAAGCACTCAGTTCTAATAAAAAATAAAGGTGTAAATTATTGACTGCCAGCTTGGTTTCATCTAAATGCTGAAAAATATGAAATAGGAAGTCAAAAAGTTCCAAATTTTCTTCTGACTCCCGAATCGTTTTGCGAATCACTTCGGCCATAAATAATGCAATCGCCCCTTTGCGCACATCAAATGGAACCGATTGATACACGTGCGCCGCTTTGATTTCCTTGATATGATTCAATTCGCGGTCTTCCCGAGCGTATGCCACCATTTCCACCAAAGACATCACCTGCAAAAGCGAAGCGTGTACCCGCGCTTTTTTGCTGCGCACGCCACTTACGATATACTTGCGAAGCCCCTTTTGCTCGGTATATATCTCCACAATCATACTGGTTTCACCGTATTTGATGGTTCTCAGAACGATGCCGCGCGTTTTGATAAGCATTTTTAGCGTTTTGTCGCGTATAAAATTACGAAAATCGAAAAAATGATGCTTTGCTGTAACTAAACCTGCAATTTGTAGTCATAGTTGTAATTCATTCTAAAACGTTCTTTATTTTTTTTACAAAACTTTAACATTATAAGACTTTGTTTTGGTACAACTATTAAAATTTTATTCCGTCTTTCGGATAGTGCTTAGAAAGAAAATTTAGAAATCGGAGTGTACGCAAATAGTGAAAAAAATTAACAAATAATTTATCTTTTCTCAAGCACTAAATCACACCAAACATTGTTTTATTTGTGACATTATTTTTTAACCCGACTGTATAAAAATTTCGTACCCATGAAACGCCAATTCATTTTAACTGTAAGTTTTTCTGCACTTATGCTTTTATCAAGCATGAGTTACTTGAATGCAAATGACAACAATACACAAAATGTTGCTCCCGAAACCATTACATTAAGCGATGATTCGATTGAAGCAGCGATGCTTGCGAATATACGCACTGCTTTGATCGGAAGATGGGAGAATCCAAATTTTGTATCGGAGAATCCGGCTATTAAAAATGGCTCTTTGCGTTACCAGTTCCGCGAAAATGGTACTTATTCAAAAGTATTAGGTGGCTCAGAAACCCGGATCGAAGAAGAGGGTGCCTGGGAGATTTCAGCGGATGGCAAGCATTTGCTGATGCGCTCGCAAAGTCTTTGCAACGGGCAACAAGTGGCGGTAACCAATGTAGCTGCTATTAAGCACCTTCAAATGGATGAACTCGTTTTGGAGCAAGCACTCTGCGTGGACGGTGTAAATATTAGCACAGAACCGAAAGACTTTTTCTTCAACAAGTATTGATTTTATTGAGCATTTAGTATTGACTGTTTACCATCCTTAAAATTGGGGGTAAATGGTCAATACTCCATGAAAAATTAAAATGGGCAATAATAATTTGGCTAAGTTAAATGCCTGATTCCCAATTTGCTATAATTCTAATTCCCCATTTCCGACTTCCCACTTCCCACTTCGCGCTAATCCCATTCCCAGTTGTCCAGGCTTTCCTGTTTGTAATGTTCTTTTGTGAACACACGCTGCTTCTGGCGATTCAGTACTAATTTAGCAATTGCTACATTGGCAGGCTCTTCCGAAAAAGGCGAAAGCGCCCGATTGACCTTGTTTTCATCAATATCCAGCCGATACATCAGGCTGAGTAAAAATTCCAATTTGTGGTCAATCAGATAAGCAATCTGGTCGGACAAAAGCTGCAATAATGCTTCCTCGGTCAAGACTTGTTCGTGCGCCTCCAATTCAAAATCTTGAGCGATCAACGCCACGGTCTTCTGTAGAGTAAGGTCTTCCATGCTGGCACAAAGATACAAATCTTCAAGCGATTCTTTGCAAACTGAGGATAAGGAGATGGCTTTAAGCACCAAATTTAATTTTCCTTCTTCATCCTTGTTCCTTCAAATAGCAATTTTACATTAGGATCCAAAACAATTTTGGTAGGTTTTTTTTCTAATGCAGCAGTGAATTGCGCAGCCGCATCTTTCACTTGGAAGCTGCGAATGTCTGGCGTTGATTCATTTTCATAATAAATAGCTACGTCGATTGGGAATTGAAAAGCTGCACCTTTTTGGGTTTGTTTCAATTCCAGCGTTAATTGCTTCGAGTCATTATTATAATTCCAGCTTGTTTCCAATTTAGGATACCCTGCCACAAATAACCATTGCTGAAAAAAAGCCTTTAAATCTTTGCCACTCACTTCCTCCATCACGCGGCGCAGGTCATCGGTTAGTGCATTATTATATTTAAAACGATCATAATATGTTCGAATGCCTTTCCAAAAAGCCTCATCGCCTATTTCCTGCCGCAGCATATGCAGCACCCAGCCACCGTTTTGATAAGAATTAGTATTCAAGACTTGATTATAATCGGTAATCGTCGTATCCACAATTGGTGCGAGTTTGCGATTAGCAAAGCGAATCACTTGCTGGCGTTGCGATTCTAATTGAGACACCATCGTATCGCGTCCTTTCGTATGCTCGATATACAAATCAGTCAGATACGTCGCAAAACCCTCGCTCAACCAAGCATGATGCCAGTTCGCTTCCGATGCAGAATTGCCAAACCACTGGTGCGCGATTTCATGCGCGATCAAATTTTCACGCTCGCGCTTGCCATTAACCGAATTTTCAAAATAAAAGATATTACTGGCATTTTCCATACCTCCGTAGCGGGTTTTGGATTGTACATTCGCCAGCTTTTTATAAGGATAAGGCCCAACGTGTGTGATAAACCAATCCAATACACTTACTGCTTGTTCGTAATCATAAAAACCTTCCAGACGGTTATCCGGGAAAACCCAAGTAGTGACGGGGATTCCATGTGTTTCGCCTGCCAGCCTTACAGCAAAAGGCGCTGCGCCCATGACCATTACTTTGGTTGGTAGCACGACCGTTTCGCCCCAATGCGTGAGTTTCAAACCATTCTCCAGATTGGTTTCTTCTAATTGAATGCCATTCGCAATGACTTGATAATGCTCAGGAGCGGTAACGATAAATTCGACAGAAGCCTTGTCGGACGGGTGATCTACGGTTGGCAGCCAGTGGTGCGCTCGATTGGGCCAGTTGTCGCCAAAGAAAGTTTTGTCACCAAATTTATTTTGGTCAATAATCAAACCATCCGCCGGAGTGCCTTGATAATCAATACGAAATGAATATAATTCTCCAATTTGGGCAGGCTTGGGCAGTTGAATGGTCAATCGATCTCCTTTATGCTCATATTTTACAGCTTGATCTTGCAAAGTCACAGCGTTTACAAGCATTCCAGTACCTTTATCGTTTTGATTGGTCAAATCCAGGTAGAAAGACGACACCGCTTGTTTGAATCGGATATGTATTAAAGCATTGCCTTTAATTTCTTCATTTTCATTATTTAACATAATTGAAAAAGCATAATGCTGTACATCCAATTGCGCTAAACGCTCATGATGTTGCTGAGAAAATGCAGCAAAAGGAGACATTACCAAGAATGCAACCAGGAAAAATAAAAGCGAGAAAGAATGGCGTTTCGACATCGTAAATAAGTTTATGTTAATTTGCTGATTGTCAAAATTTTATGAGTATTAATTTCCATCTTGAAAAACCAGTAAACCTTTGATTTTGGTTTGTTCTCGCTTCAATAATACAATAATTTAGACTTCTTTTTCTAGTGCAAATTTTTAGCCTTCAAAAAACAATTTTTTCTATTTAGAAATAGCAATTCAACCAAAAAATATTTCAATCATGTCGCAAAATCGAATTATTATTTTTGACACCACGCTGCGTGACGGCGAGCAAGTGCCAGGCTGCAAATTGAACATGGAGCAAAAAATAAAAGTGGCGCTAGAACTCGAACTCCTTGGCGTGGATGTCATTGAAGCGGGCTTCCCGATCAGTAGTCCCGGCGATTTTGCGGCGGTGGAAGCGATCTGCAAAGCAGTGAAAACGCCCACCGTTTGTGGACTTTCACGTGCTGTGGAACAGGACATCAAAGTAGCAGCCGAAGCCCTGAAATATGCCAAAAATCCGCGGATTCATACAGGAATCGGGACTTCCGAATCGCATATTGTGCATAAATTGCGCACTACGCCGGATAAAGTAATCGAGCGTGGCGTGGCAGCTGTAAAACTGGCAAAAAGTTTTGTGGAAGACGTGGAATTTTATGCGGAAGATGCTGGCCGTACGGATAATGAATTCCTGGCAAGAGTGATCGAAGCGGTGATTGCTGCTGGCGCTACAGTGGTGAATATTCCTGATACAACGGGCTACTGCTTGCCGGAACAATATGGCGCAAAAATTAAGTATCTTGTTGAAAATGTGCCAAATATACATAAAGCTATTATATCAACCCATTGCCATAACGACCTGGGTCTGGCTACTGCCAATTCTATCTATGGTGTCATCAATGGCGCTCGCCAGATCGAATGCACGATCAATGGCGTCGGCGAACGCGCTGGCAATACCTCGCTGGAAGAGGTGGTGATGGTTTTGAAACAACATCCAGAATTAAATTTGGAGACTGGTATCAATACTCGTTTATTGAATTCCATGAGTCGCCTGGTTTCTGAAAGTATGGCGATGCCGGTGCAGCCGAACAAAGCGATTGTGGGTGCGAATGCTTTTGCACATTCCTCTGGCATTCATCAAGATGGTGTGATTAAAAGACGCGATACGTATGAAATTATTGACCCGTTAGAAGTCGGCGTCGATGAATCGCGCATTGTGTTGACGGCTCGGAGCGGGAGAGCAGCGCTGGCGTATCGTTGCAAGAATATTGGCTATAATTTGACCAAAGATGAATTGGACATTGTCTATAAAAAATTCCTCGAAGTAGCGGATAGGAAAAAAGAAGTAATTGATGCAGATTTGAATATAATTATGGAGGAAGTGCAGATTGCAGTTAACGTTTAGGAGGTAGAGAAAATTTAGAGGGTTGAGTCTCGTGCGGACAAGAACACATTAACACTTGAATACATGAACACATTATTCGATAAAATCTGGGATGCACACGTTGTCACAAGTATTGAAGGTGGGCAGGATGTGCTTTACATTGACCGTCATTTTATTCACGAAGTGACCAGTCCGCAAGCGTTTGATGGCTTGGCGCAGCGCGGCATCGGCGTTTTTAGAACCAATAAAACCGTGGCCACGGCGGATCATAACGTGCCGACTATCAATCAACATTTGCCTATCAATGAACCACTCTCACGTTTTCAAGTAGAAAAATTGGTCGAGAATTGTGAAAAATTCGGCGTGGAATTATATGGTTTGGGGCATCCGTATCAGGGCATTGTGCATGTCATTGGACCGGAATTAGGCATTACCCAGCCCGGTATGACCATTGTTTGCGGCGATAGTCATACATCGACGCATGGCGCGTTTGGGACGATTGCATTTGGCATTGGTACGAGCCAGGTGGAGCAGGTGCTGGCAACGCAGTGTTTGCTGCAAAAGCGTCCGAAGCGCATGCGCATTACCGTGGACGGCACTTTACAAAAAGGCGTTGTTTCTAAAGATATTATATTGTATATCATATCGAAATTAACGGCGGCGGGCGGCACGGGTTATTTTGTTGAATATGCCGGCTCGGCGATTCGCTCGCTCTCGATGGAAGCTCGGATGACGATTTGTAATATGAGCATTGAAATGGGCGCACGCGGCGGCTTGATTGCTCCAGATGAGATTACTTTTGAATATGTAAAAGGCAGAGAATTCGCGCCAAAGGGCGAAGATTGGGTTAAAGCGTTGACATATTGGAAAACATTATATTCAGATCATGATGCTGTTTTTGATTTGGAATATAATTTCCCGGCGGAAGACATTGAGCCGATGGTGACGTATGGCACGAATCCGGGCATGGGCATTAAAATTTCACAATCTGTTCCAAATGATCATGGTGAAGGTGGTCAATCTTTTGCTAAGTCCTTGGAATACATGGGTTTCCAGCCAGGTGAAAATTTGATTGGCAAGCCGATTAATTATGTTTTTATTGGCAGCTGCACCAATTCCCGGATCGAGGATTTGCGCATGGTGGCAGAATATGTGAAAGGCAAAAAGAAAGCACATCATGTCAATGTAATGGTGGTGCCAGGTTCGCAACAAGTGGCGGCGCAAGCCAAAGCGGAAGGCATTGATTTGATTTTGCAAGAGGCCGGTTTTGAATTTCGGGAGCCGGGCTGCTCGGCGTGTTTGGGCATGAATGAAGATAAAATTCCGGCTGGTGAATATTGCGTTTCCACGTCTAATCGTAACTTTGAAGGGCGGCAAGGACCAGGCGCACGCACGATTTTGGCGAGTCCGCTGACGGCTGCGGCGGTGGCGATAGAAGGCGTAATAACAGATGTAAGGGAATATTTAAATTAAGTTAGAAGGACGAAGTACGAAGTACGCCCGTGTAAAGTGAGAAGTACGAGGTACGAAGTACGCTCTCACAGCGTAATCATTAGGAATATTCGTACTTCTGACTTCGTACCTCGTACTTAAGGATCGTACTTCCAACTTCGTACTTCGTATTTATAAAAAATTTGCACAATGAATCAGGATTTGAAAAAACGGACGCAAGATTTTGCCATCAGCGTCATTAAATCAATGGAACAACTTCCATTTACCAGCACTTTTAAAGTTATTAACAATCAAATCCTTCGTTCAAGTACCTCTGTTGGAGCTAATTATCGAGCCGCACGTTGTGCAAAATCAACAGCAGATTTTATCAATAAACTAAAAATTGTTGAGGAAGAGTTGGATGAAACGATGTATTGGCTTGAAATTATTCGTTCTTTACTACCAGAGAAAGATGTTGTTTTTGACCCAATTTATAAAGAATCAAATGAATTGTTGGCAATTATAGTCACTGCCATCAAAAAAGCAAGATCGAATCAAGAATTGAAAAAATAAATTTGAGTGGTATGGCGTATTTCGTACCTCGTACTTCCAACTTTGAGACATGGAAAAATTTCAAACTTTAATCTCTACCGCCGTTCCGCTTCCTATGGAAGACGTGGATACCGACCAGATTATTCCGGCGCGTTTTCTGAAAGCCACTACCCGCGAGGGTTTCGGGGATAATTTATTTCGCGATTGGCGATACAATTCAGATAATACGCCCAAGGCAGATTTCGTTCTCAATAACTCGATATACACGGGGCAAATTCTGGTGGCGGGTCGCAATTTTGGTTGTGGATCGAGCCGAGAACACGCGGCGTGGGCAATTCATGATTATGGATTTAAAGTAGTGGTGTCGAGTTTTTTTGCTGACATTTTCAGGGGTAATGCGTTGAATAATGGACTGCTGCCGGTGCAAGTGTCGCAAGATTTTTTGCATCAGATTTTTTCTGCTATTGAAACGAATCCTAAAACCGAATTATCCGTAGATTTAGAAAAGCAGACGATTACACTAATTGAAACAGGCGGTTCGCAGACATTTGATATCGATCCATATAAAAAAGTTTGTATGATTAATGGATATGACGATATTGATTATTTATTGAGTATTAAAGATAAAATTGTGTCTTTTGAAAAAAATTACGTCTAAATAGTAACGATGCGCGGAAGCCACCGTTATTAGATGAACTCAATCAAGATTAATAACAAGAAAATTCCCTCTTCCCATGAAAAAGAAAATTGCCGTATTGCCCGGCGACGGCATTGGCCCTGAGGTAACGGAACAGGCAATCAAAGTCTTGGATGCGGTAGCCGACCGCTATGATCACTATTTTGAATATTGTTATTGCCAAGTGGGTGCAATGGCAATCGATAGCTGTGGCAATCCGCTTCCCGATGAAACGCTTGATGCCTGCCTTCGTGGAGATGCTGTTTTGTTCGGTGCTATTGGCCATCCCAAATATGATAACGATCCCAGCGCCCCAGTGCGCCCGGAACAAGGATTATTGAAACTTCGCAAAAGCCTGGGTTTGTTCGCCAATATTCGCCCGGTGGCGACTTATGAAAAACTCCTCCACCTTTCACCGTTGCGCGAAGAGCGTGTAAAAGGCACGGATTTGGTCATTTATCGAGAACTCACCGGTGGCATTTATTTTGGTACAAAAGGTCGGAACGAAGCCAAAACAGAGGCTTTCGATCATTGTAATTATGCGGATTATGAGATCGAACGCATAGCGCGACTCGCCTTTGAACACGCGATGACCCGTCGCCGCAAGGTAACTTTGGTGGACAAAGCGAATGTATTGGAAACCAGCCGCTTGTGGCGCGAACGCGTGACCTTGATGGCAAAAGAATATCCTGAGGTGGAATTTGACTGTATGTTCGTGGATAATGCCGCGATGCAGTTGATTCAATACCCAACCCAGTTTGATGTGATGCTCACCGAGAATATGTTTGGTGATATTTTATCAGACGAAGCAAGCGTGCTGCCTGGTTCGATGGGCCTCTTGCCATCAGCATCGGTCGGCGAGAAGACGGCATTATTTGAGCCGATTCACGGATCCTATCCTCAAGCGGCGGGCAAGGATATTGCCAATCCGATGGCGGCCATCCTTTCAGGAGCAATGTTGTTGGATCATTTTGGTTTGCATAAAGAAGCAAATTCGGTACGAACTTCGGTAACCAAAATTCTGGAAGCTGGCATCGGTACGCCAGAATTGCACCCACAAATTGCCTGCGGTTGTACACAAATTGGCGACTTGATCGCGCTAGCGGTATATGATGAAAATCTGAATTTGAAAAAAGCAAAAATAGAAGAACGCGTTTCGACGATTATATAAAGAGTTTATAAAGTTGAGAGCGTTGAGAAAGTTTAGGAGTTGAGGCGATAAAAACTCCTAAACCTTATTAAGCTTCTAAACTCAATAAATCTATTTCATCTCCCCAATCATTTCCTCTGGTCGTACCCAGGCATCAAATTGCTCAGCGGTAAGTAATTCTAATTCAATCGCTGCTTGCTTCAGCGTTTTATCTTCGGCGTGTGCCTTTTTGGCAATTTTCGCAGCATTATCATAACCGATATGCGTATTCAAAGCGGTCACTAACATTAAAGATTGTTCTAATAACTCCTTGATACGAGGCTTATTTGGTTCGATACCAATTGCACAATGCTCATTAAAACTTATACAAGAATCCCCAATTAAACGCGCGGACATCAGGAAGTTAAATATCATCATTGGTTTAAATACGTTCAACTCGAAGTGACCCGTCATCCCGCCGATATTGATCGCCACGTCATTGCCTAACACCTGCGCCATTGCCATCGTCATCGCTTCGGATTGGGTGGGATTCACTTTGCCGGGCATAATCGAAGAACCAGGTTCGTTAGCAGGAATAATAATTTCGCCGATGCCACTGCGAGGCCCCGACGACAACATCCGAATATCATTCGCTATTTTCATTAGAGCGCAAGCCACTGTTTTCAAAGCCCCGTGCGATTCTACAATAGCGTCGTGCGAAGCCAAGGCTTCAAATTTATTCTCGGCTGTGATAAAAGGTAAGCCAGTATATTTTGCAATTTTTTCAGCTACTTTTATATCATAACCCGCCGGGACATTCAAACCTGTACCAACCGCCGAGCCGCCCAAAGCCAACTCCGATAAATGATTGAGCGTATTTTTAATGGCGCGAATGCCGTGATCCAATTGCGATACATAGCCCGAAAATTCTTGCCCCAGCGTAAGCGGCGTTGCATCCATGAAGTGCGTGCGACCAATCTTTACAATACCTTTAAGCGCTTCCGACTTCGCTTGTAATGTTTCACGCAAAAGTTCGAGGCCAGGAATCGTCGTATCAATCAGAATTTTATATGCCGCAATGTGCATAGCCGTTGGGAAAGTGTCATTCGACGATTGCGATTTATTCACATCATCATTGGGATGTAGCACTTTTTTCTCATCCAATAGCGAGCCGCCGTTCAACACTTGCGCCCGATTGGCGATCACCTCATTCACATTCATATTGCTCTGCGTACCGGAGCCAGTTTGCCACACCACCAAAGGAAATTCCTCATCCAGCTTACCTGCAAGAATTTCATCACAAACCTGCGCGATTAAATCCGCTTTATCTTGAGATAGGACGCCTAATTCCTGATTGGTACGGGCCGAAGCCTTTTTCAAAATGGCAAAGGCGCGAATGATTTCAATCGGCATGCGATGCCCGCCAATTTTGAAGTTTTCCATCGAGCGCTGCGTTTGCGCTGCCCAATATTTATCGGCTGGCACTTCTATATAACCAATGCTGTCTTTTTCTTTGCGAAATTCCATATTTTGGTAGGGTTTTGACTAATTGACCATTTATTATTTACCATTGACCATTCTAATGAAATTGATAATCAATGGATTAGCTTTAATAACAATATTATTTGAACGGAAATACTTCATTCAGCACAAAAGTAAGGCAAAATTTTATTTTGAATTGCTAAAAATGCAAGAAAAGGAAAGTAAAGAAGCTTGTTTTTAAAATATATTTGAATGCAGCGGCAGAATGTTAAATCCTTGTTATTATAAGGTTTATTGTACCAAAAATCGTGTAATTCTTTTCAACTTTACAGAATACTTTGCTCATAATAAACTAATTTCCGACCCGTTGGGTTATTGTAATTTGTGACCAGATTGAATCGAATACCTGAACGAGAAGCAACGTGAAGCAACTTAAATACCTGAATAAATATTTTGTCAAATATCGCTGGCACTTGCTCGGCGGTATTGTTTTTGTGTTCATTTCCAATTACTTCCGTGTATTGCAGCCGCAGATGATCAGGGAGGCGCTCGACTTGGTAGTAGAAAATATCGGATTGTATCAATTGTATAGTGGTTTTGGACTGCAAAGCAAATTATACAGCATTATTGGGCAAACCCTGTTGTTTTTTGGCGGATTGGTCTTGCTCCTGGCACTGCTGATGGGCATATTTATGTATTTTATGCGGCAGACCATCATTGTAATGTCGCGCCTGGTGGAATATGATATGCGCAAGGAAATTTATGCGCATTATCAAAGGCTTGATCTGGCATTTTACAAAAGAAATAATACCGGCGATTTGATGGCGCGCATCACCGAGGATGTCTCCAAGGTGCGTATGTATCTTGGGCCGGCGGTGTTGTATGGTATTAATTTGATCTCTTTATTTATTCTGGTGATTCAATCGATGTTGAGTGTAAGCTGGGAGCTGACGCTGTATAGCTTGCTACCATTGCCTTTTTTGTCGATTTCGATTTATTATGTAAGCGATTTGATTAATAAAAAAAGCGAAGCGATTCAGAAAAAACTGGCGACGCTCAATAGTATTGCGCAAGAAGTATATTCAGGCATTCGGGTAGTCAAATCCTATGTTCAGGAAAAACCGATGGTGAAATTTTTTGCGGAGGAAAGTGAGGATTACAAAGGCAAAGCCCTGGGCTTGGTGAAAGTGAATGCTTTTTTCTTTCCTTTGATGCTGTTGCTGATTGGCGCAAGTACGATTATTACAGTGTATGTAGGGGGCTTGCAGGTTGGGCAAGGCTCGGTAACACCCGGTAATATTGCAGAATTTGTTATTTATGTAAATATGCTCACTTGGCCGGTGACGGCTATTGGATGGATTGCTTCTATCATTCAGCAGGCAGCGGCTTCGCAGAAACGCTTGAATGAATTTTTGAATACAAAACCAACTATTACTAACCCTGTTGTACAAAATCCAACTCCAATTCTCGGAAAAATAGAATTCGACCGCGTTTCCTTTACTTATCCTGATACTGGCATCAAAGCCTTACGAAATGTCAACTTTAAGCTCAATCCTGGCCAGAAATTAGCTATTATTGGGCGCACCGGCTCCGGCAAGACTACGATTGCCGACCTTTTAGTGCGGATGTACGATGTGAGCGAAGGCGAAATTCGCATTGATGGCAAGGATATTCGCAAACACGATTTGGCCAACCTGCGCGAGCGCATTGGCTACGTGCCGCAGGATGTTTTCTTGTTTTCAGATAGTATTTCTAATAATATTTCTTTTGGAAATATTGAAGTCGAACAGCCTGAAATTGAGCAATTTGCAAAATATGCTTCGGTATTCGATGATATCAACGATTTGCCGGAGCGCTTTGGCACGATACTTGGCGAACGCGGCGTGACGCTTTCGGGCGGTCAAAAACAAAGGGTTTCGATTGCAAGGGCTTTGATCAAAAAGCCGGATATCGTCATTCTGGATGACTGCCTTTCTGCTGTTGATACCAATACCGAAAAGCAAATCCTGGGATATTTTACAGAAGCCTTGTCTGATAAAACGGCAATTATTATCACGCACCGGATTTATTCTTTATTGCAATTCGACAAAATTATCGTGCTGGATGACGGACAAATTGTAGAAGACGGCACACACGAAGAACTGCTTTCCCGCAAAGGCTACTACGCCGAATTGTATGAGAAACAGACCATTGAGGAGACGGTTGTGGAGTAAAGTTTTTATTGGTTATCAGTGAGTGCCAAATAACAGGTAAGCGATAGCCCAAATCCCCGCATTTTTTCTTTTTCCGAAAGATTTTTTTGAAATATACAGCAAATCCTTACTTTTGTACGGGATAGTTTTTCCTGATGCTATTTTCTACTCACTAAATAGACTAAGTCGTGGATAACGAGAGAAACCAAAGAAGATTCGAGAGTGTGTTTTCCAAGAAGGTTCGTGCAGGTAAAAGAAGGACTTATTTTTTTGATGTTCGCAAAACAAAAGGCGAAGACTTTTATCTGACGCTGACGGAAAGTACCCGTAAATTCAACGGCGAGGGGTACGAGCGTCACAAAATTTTCTTGTACAAAGAGGATTTCAACCGCTTTTTAGAAGGGCTGGAAGAAACCATCAATTACATCAAAACAGAACTCATGCCGAATTACGACTACGATGAGTATGCTCGCAGGCATGAAGAGTATGAGCGCGATGATGATTACACCGATGACATGGAAGAGGCGGCTGAAATAGAGCCAAAAAATAACAAAGCCGGCTTGGAATCAGAAGACGATATGAGCTGGTAAAATATGTCTATACGTAGTAAATAAAAGCGAAATTCTGCAAGGTCAGGGTTTCGCTTTTTATATAAAATATAGTTCCGATGCAACAACAAACTCCTCATCCTGAGCGCATTACCTCCAAAACCATTTGGCACGGTTTATTAGACATTTTTAATCTTGAGCGAGGATTAATTTACACTGTTGTGGCGCTCACAACCAAGCCCGGCGCTGCTTTGCGCGAATATTTATACGAAAATCGCAAGAAGCTGGTGCCGCCCTTTCGATTTTTGATTTTTACAGTGGCGATCGGTACTTTCCTCACATTGCAATATTTTAAATATAATGAGCTTGCACAGCTGTTTGAAACAGGGTTTAAGCAAGGTGCCGAACAAGAAGACCTTTCCGATAGAGGGCAGGAATTTTTGCAAGCATATATGAAGGGAATTACTTATATATATAATAATTACTTCAATGTATTTCTCCTGGCCGGGGTGCCAATCATGGCCTTAATGACATTTTGGCTCTGGCGTAAAAAAATGAATTATGCAGAACATTTAGTGATTAATAGTTATTTGACCTCTTATTTAACTCTTATTTACATTGTTATGATGCCAATACTTTGGCTTTCCGATTATATGAAGTTGAGTATTCTTTATTTTATAGGCTCACTCATTTATAGTGCCTACTTTTATATTCAGGTGTTTCAGGAGAAAATCGGGCGGGGCATTTTCAAAACATTTATTGTAAATTTACTTTATTTACTTGCATATTACATTCTGGTAATTATTATATTCATAGTAGCGGCTATTATATTAATGCCCAAAAATTAATTTATCGAATCAAAGTAAGATCGCCGCTTGTAAAAATAAATGAATCTTGCTGGGGCAAGCGATAGCAGGCGCGCCACACATATACATCTGAAGCAGCAGCTTTGCTAGACAATTTGCCATTCCAAAAGAAATTCGGGTCATCAGCTTTAAAAACCAATTGCCCCCAGCGATTATAAATCTTTATCATAAAATCCCGGAGAGTACAATTGGAAATTACACCAAAAGTATCGTTTTGCCCGTCGTTATTGGGTGTAAAAGCATTTGGGAATATTACATTACAATCTTCCGGTTTTGTACAATCCTCAATTTCAATAAATTCAACTCCGATATAGCGGCAGCTATCCGCACCAAAAGCTTCGACAGAAATCGTATAAGTATTTACCATCGAGTAAATAGCTTCAATAATTGCATCATTGCTTTCGCGTTCATCGCCCAGAAACCATTGAAAACCCTGCAAGCCCAGCGTATCAGGCAATTTTAATATTAAGAACGAATCTTTACAAAGACTTCCAGTAATAGTGATTGGCAAAAGCCTCCCTTCGATACAAGAAAGCGAATCTCGATTCACTTGAGCGTAGGCTGTATTGATTGAAATAAGCAAAATGATTATAAAATAGAAGCGTTTCATTAGTCTTTTCGGGAAGAAACGTTTTTTCGGTTTTGGAATTTTGCAGGATTTAAAAATTGAGGAAGGGAATATTACTTTTGTACTTTAAGGTGAATTATGAATAAAGAACGGAGCGGTACTTTGCATCAAATATCACTCCGTTCTCTATTTTTTAAAGAAAATAATCTATCTTATCAACGTCACATCCCCGCGATAGGTTAGCGAAATTTTATCTAAAAATTCGATTTCAATCATATATACGTACACGCCCGGATTGACAAGTTTGTTATTCAAGCGGCCATCCCAGAGTTTTACACCCGAACATACAGGTGCGAGGTCATTGTTGGTGAACATCAGGTTACCCCAACGATCAAAAATATGCACCGCCTTGATATTTTGAACCCCATTGCAAGTGAAAATTCGGAAGTCATCATTCGGGCCGTCGCCATTGGGTGAAAAAACATTTGGAATAAAAACGTTCCGACTGAAATCCACCTCCACTTGTATCGTGCCGACACCCTCACAGCCATTGACATCCAATACTGTTAGTGTGTAAGTCTCATCGCTTTGAGGGCTTACTACGGGCGTCTCTACATTTGTAGCAGACAAATAAGTACCGGGCGTCCAAGTGTAAGAATCAATGGGCAAAGAGGAATTGATAATCGGGAATAAAGTGGTAGAGTCACCCAACTCCACTTCGATTTCTGTAGGGTCAAAAACGACTTGCAACTCATCCGGCTGATTGATTTCAATGGTATCAATAAAGGCACAGCCGCCAGGGTCTTCTACTGTAATGATTTGGATGCCAGCAAAAACTGTAGCCGGTTGATCGGGTGTAAATCGCAATCCATTATTATTGAGTTCGTACGTATAATCGAACAAAGTAGTACCTGTCCCTCCGTAAACCGTATCAATCAGAATGATAGTGGACTCCCCAAAGCAACGTGGGTCTTCCGGCTGTGGAATGACTGCTACAATCGGCGTCGGATTCAAAATCGTATAAGAAAGCGTATCGGTACAGCCTTTTACATCGGTGATCGTCACACTATAAGTACCTGAGGCCAAATTAGTTGCGGATGTAGAAGAAGCAGGCGCTATGCCATTCGACCATGTAAATGGATCGGGCCCAACAGGGTTGATATTCGCGCTTGCGTTATATTGCACTGTAATACTTCCATCGGTATCGCCATTACAAGTGACGGAGGGCGTTGTTCCTGCGGGATCAAGCGTGAGTTCCAAAGCCTCTGGTTCGCTAAGTTCTACAATCTGTGTTTTGGTACATCCATTCGAATCGGTCAGGATTGCATTATAAATGCCGGCTATCAAACTGCTAATCATATCGCCCGTAGCGCCATTTTCTACCCATTGAATACTGAACGGTGGCGTACCGCCCGAAGGTACGAGCGTAATAGCTCCATCTGAAAGTCCATTGCAAGTAACTGGTTGAGCATTAACCTGTACCGCGATTGCCGGAGGACTTGGGACATCTACGGTGTCAATACCAAAACAATTATTGGGGTCGGTTGCCACAAGTACTTGTGCGCCTGCACAAAGCTGAATAGCAGTAGAACTGGCGACACCGTTTTCAACCTCGCCCGATTGCCAACTAAAAGTAAACGTACCAGCCGTACCATCGCTATATATAGCAGCAGCTGTCGCTCTACCATCGCAGGTATTTTCAAAACAACTCACACCACTTACTCCACTGAAAGAAATATCAATACCTGGAGGATCGCTCAACGTAGCTGAGCCTGTAGCGGGGGCGCAATTATTGGCATCTACGACCGTCACCTGATATGTTCCAGCTGTCAATTGACCATAAACATTGGCGCTAAGTGTATCGTTTTGGGGCGTATTGGCCCAAATATAGCGATACGGTAGCGTGCCGCCACTGGCAAATACAGTCAGTCTTCCATTATCAAATCCAACACAAGTTGGTGAAACCGTAGCGATACTATCAATCACTAAAGGCGTCGGTGCGACCACAAAAGCAGTATCCGAATTGGTACAACCATCGCTCGCAGTTACATTCACCACATACGCACCCGGGCTAAGATTATTGATCGTTTGACCGCTTTGGCCATTACTCCATTGGTAGCTGCTAACAGTTGTGCCAGCTACAGGCATAGCCGTTGCAGTAAGCGAACCATCGGTGCTGTTTTGACAACTGACGGTATCGGTGGTAATAGGTTGAATCGTAGGAGGCGTTGGCGCTAAAATATCCACATTGAGTGAATCCACACAACCATTGGCATCGGTCACGACGGCACTATATGCCCCCGCCGATAAATTAGTTGCGATAGAATCGCTTTGCCCGTCAGACCAAGCATAAACATAAGGCAGTGTACCGCCCACCACGGCGAGCGTTGCGCTACCATCATTGCCTACTATGCAAGTTTCGTTTTTCGAGTCGGCTAATGTGACATCTAAAGCTGCTGGTTCGATAATTTCAAACGTATCAGAAACTTGACAACCCTGCGGGTCGCTATCAATTAAAGTCAGAATATAGATTCCGGCGATAAGATTCGTCAACGAACTCTCGGTCTGCGTATTGGTAGGATTGATGATGCCCGGGCCTTGCCAATTGAAAGTATAAGGCAAACTTTGGGAAGCAGCTGGAACCGTGACACCTCGCACACTAATTTGACCATTATTAGCGCCATTACAAGTCACATCGGTAAGTGTTAACTGCTGAATCGAAAGTGTTTTTACTGCACCAACGGTGAAAGGTCCTGCTGCCTGAGCGCAACCATTCTGATCGGTGATCGTCACGCGATAAGGTCCGGGATTCAAATTGGTTCGGTTGGCCCCAGTAGCAGTGGCATCGTCAGCCCATTGAAAAGTATAATTTCCAATACCGCCTGTAACTGTCAGACTAATTGTGCCGTTCTGAGAACCCGTACAAGTAGCATTGGTCACCGAAGGAACTGGGCTGATGGCAGAAGGTTGCGATAAAGTTGTACTGGCTACTGCGGTACAGCCATTTTGGTCAGTAACAGTGACCGCATAATTACCGGACGGGATCGAATCAACCGACGAGGTATTGCCATTCACCAGAAAATTCCAAGCGAATGTAAAATTATTCTCAGGGTTGGTTTGTCGAACTCCATCCAAAGTGACATTGGCTCTTAAAGAACCTGTGCTTTCACCATTACAAGAAGGTTCTACAATTTCCAAATTGACCCCAACCAGCGGGCCACGCAACACCTGCACCGTATCGGTTAGATTATTAGCGGGGGTTGCCGAATCTTGAATCACCACCTCATAGCGCCCTGCCCCCAGGTTCGGCGCATTAAAAGTTTGGCCTGCATTGGCAAGCGTAAATGGCCCATTAGCAGCACCAGGCGGATTTAATGGACGCCAGGTGAAAGAATATGGTGGCGTACCGCCAAATAAAGACATTGTAAATCCGCCATCGGTAGCGTTTGGACAACTGACACTATCCTGTTCAAAAAGTGTGATAATTTCGTTGGTTGTGATCGCCACAATCCCGTTTCGGAGGATATAGCCTACATCGTTCAGACTGGTATCGCCTACTAAAATCTGGGTCGGCGTGTCAGTAAACGTCAAAGGGCTTTCCTCTCCAAGCGCCCCGATTACATTGAAACATACTTCAAACAAAGCGCTACTATCCGCTAAAGTCGCACCATTTAAATCGGTATCAAACCAAGCAAATGTCAATGTTCCATTGGTCTGATTCGGATTAAAACTTCCACTCTCCAAACCTGTAAGTTCAGGATTGAAGCCTCCGACAGAGGCATATTCCAATACCGTTGGATCCCATTGCACGGTGAATTGTACTGTGCCAATGGTATTAAAATTGTCCACCGTTACATTTACGCATACATTGTCGCCCGGTAAGGCACTTACCGCCGGAAGCGTGAAAGTCACGGCCGTGCAACCCGACATATCCATCGTAAAACTTGTACCGCAACTTTTGCCGTCTTCGATGGTGATATTGTAGATACCAGCTTGTGGCACAAAAAACTCTACTGTATCGTTGTGCATTGGCACCGATTCCAGTCGACCTTTTATCGAAGGGTCGCTGACCAAAGAAATATCAATATCATAGCGAGTCAGCGGGTCTAATTCTGGCAAACCACCTTTCAAAATAAAAGACCCCAAGCAGCCAGTAGTACTGGCGCTGGTATTAATATCGGTTGCTTGGATGGCATTCAAATAAACCACGGAAAATGCTTGATCCACGCTCACATCCACGCAAGTACCACCATTTTCAAAACCTTGACTAGCAAAATTATCTAATGTGATGGGTGCAAACCAGAATTGTATTGGTTTAGGAATATTATTATTAAAGGCAGCTTGCAAAAAACCATCATTGACAAATGTAATATTCCCATTTGCATTTTCAGTGGACACCCACATTTTAAAGGTAGCATCCTGGGATATAGGCATTCCGTTTTCATCAACAATCGGTGAAACCCTATTGATACAAGAATCTGTCTGAATAGTTGCCAAATCAGGTCCTGTAATAGTCGGCAAGCAATCGTAAAAAATATATCCATAGCCCGGAGCCGTAGCGGTTTGTGGATCGCCACTCAAGCTACCGCCTTGGTGGATGATGTCCAATTCGTCGCCGAAGCAAAGATAAATGGTATCAGGCGTTACGTCATTGCTTTGCCCTCGGTGTGCCCCAAACTGGATCGTTCCGGCGTCGTTGCAATCCATTTTGGCACGAGCAGTACTTGCTTTACCAATATTGCCAATCACTTTGGTGCTGGCTGGGCGCTGGGCACCTGCTTGTTCTACGATCAACAACAATAATAAGGCAGTTGGAAAAAGGTATTTCATCATTGTTTCAAAGGATTATGAATGGATAATCGCTACGCTTTGGAATTGTATATTCTTGATTATTAATGCTTAATAATGGCTTTTAAGCTTTAAATAAATGATTAAAAACCAATAGTTTAATAATGTTTGTAACTGAGATTTGTCTGGGAAAGCGCGTTTTGCGCCTGCAAAAATAGACATCCTCATTTAGAAAATGCCATTTTCAGTAAAACAATAAAGCCGAGTAGATGAGTAATTACCTGTTTCATTTTATGTAAAAGGCAAAATGGAACAGGCTGAGTGGAGTGCATACAATCCATTCTTTTCCTTCATTCCATTATTTTTGCCAGATTCGGCAATTACACACCAGTTTAATAATCAACCTTTTGTGCAAAACGCAGTATTTCGGACAAAAGGCGGTACGGCTTAACAACGCAAGAAGTGTGTCGAAAATTACAGGAAACGGTTTTTTAATATTTTTAAACCCATTTTCCTTTGATAAAAACCTGTTCGATCAGGTCGCTACCAAAGGCATAAGGCAGGTAAGCAATTGAAGATATTGGCTTGGTAATGAAAAAATTAGCTGTTTTTCCAGGCGCAATGCTGCCATGCGTTGCTTCGAGCTCCATCGCACGAGCACCGTTGATCGTAGCAGCGTTGATGACTTCTTCTGGCGTCATCCGCAATTTTATGCAAGCTAAAGATAATACAAAAGGCATTCTACCTGAGGGAGTTGTGCCAGGATTATAATCCGTCGCCAAGGCAACAGGAAGTCCGGCATCCAGCATTTTCCGCGCCGGCGGGTAGTGTTCATCATTGATAAAAAAAGGCGCAGTCGGCAATAAAGTCGGCATAGTGTCGCTTTTTAGCAAAACCGCGATTTCCTCATCGTTTAGCACTTCCAAATGATCCACTGAAACCGCTTTATGCCGAACGCAGATTTCGATCCCGCCCATCGAATGGAATTGATTGGTGTGAATTTTTGCTTTCAAGCCATATTTTGCGCCTGCTTCGATGATTTGTTCGGTTTCTGCAACGCTGAAAAAATTTTTTTCGCAAAAAGCATCTATATAATCTGCCAAGCTTTCATCGGCAATCCTAGGCAACATCTCATTGATAATCAAACCAATATACCCTTTTCGATTCTCCCGATATTCCAAAGGCAAGGCGTGTGCCCCTAAAAAAGTCGCTTTGATCGTCAAATCGCTGTTCTCGCGCAAGCGCCGAATGACGCGCAATATCTTGAGTTCGCTTTCTACGCTTAGCCCGTAGCCGCTTTTAATCTCGACCGCGCCTGTGCCAAATCCTTGGATTTCCTGCAACCGAGCATAAGCTTGCTCGAATAATTCCGCTTCAGATGTTTCTCGCAATCGCTTCGCCGAATTCAAAATACCGCCGCCACGCTGTGCAATTTCTGCGTAACTCAGACCTTTAATGCGATCTACAAACTCTGCCTCGCGGCTGCCCGCGTATACCAAATGCGTATGCGAATCGCACCAGCACGGGAAAATCATTTTTCCTGAAACATCAATTTCCTGATCGGCATTGACCGGACAAGTTTGCATCTCGCCAAAACTATGAATGCGTTCATCTTCAACCAGTAGCCAAGCATTGTCAATACTAAGTAAGCGCGCCATATATGCACCTTTCACTACTGCACGAGGAGAGGACTCGACTTGCACTAAAGTTTTAATATGTTTGAATAGTTTTCGCATTTCTGAGAAAAGAGAAGATAGAAGTCAGAGCAGAGAGGTCAGATTCCGACTTCCCAATTCCGACTTCTTTAGATCAGTTGTCAATATTTTTTACAAAACCGCGCACTGATTGGCTATCCAAATATAGTAAATATTTTTCAGCGGCTTCTTTGCTCTCGAAAGCACCAAGCATCACGCGATATAAAGTTTTGCCATCTTGTTGGATTTCATCGATTTGTACCAGTTTTTTGAACTGCCGCTCCATGCGCTCTTGAGATTTTTTGGCATTAGCAAGCTCGCTATAAACGCCGATTTGGATGCCGTATTTTCCTGCTGAACGCGGGGCGGACTGGTCGCTGGCCACTGGCGGCTCGCTACTGGCGGCTGGTAGCTGATTACTGGTTACTGGATGCTTGGTATCTGTGGCTTGTGGCTTGTGGCTTGCGGCCAAATAATCAGAATTCAAAGACGCATCAGGAATAAGCGCCGGGCGCGAAATTTGTTCGTTATTATTAGAAATTTTAATATTTCCAGCTACCGCTTGAGCCGGATATTTTGATTCATTTTCGTACAAAATTTTAAGCAAGGTAGTCGCGTCCAATGAAGTTTGATGTCGATCAATCAATATACCTTTTGCATTGAAAATCAACAAAGAAGGCAAAGAAGTGACATTATACAATTTTTTGTATTGCTCGGCTTCTTTCGAATCGAAGTCCATTTTCACAGCCATGTAATACTCGTTCACGTAGTCGCTCAAAACCGCATCGGTAAAGGTATTTTCCTCCATCCATTTACAAGGCATACACCAATTTGCTGTAAAATGCAGGAAATACAATTTGCCTTCGCGCACAGCGCGTTCCTGGGCCAAAGAGAGGTTGCCATCCAAAAAATGTACGGGTTGAGCGAACGCTGCCATTGCACAATACGGCAGTAGCAGCAACGGTAGGATCAGTTGCTTAATCATGTTCTCGGGATTATAAATTTGTTGAAAATAAAATGGCATTTGGCTTCAAGTGTCAAAGCCAAATGCCGCTCAAAACATTCTAACGCAATGTATATGAAAAAAAGCTGTAAGTAAAGTTAAGATTAGGGAATGGTTCTTTTTTAGAAGGAAATGGAGACATAAAGACCAAAAAGGATTTCTCTCAGTCTCCTCTTCTCCATATCTCCTCGTCTCCCTTTCTCCTCATCCTCCTCCCCACTATATCAACTCCACTTCAATTGTACCTTCGGCTGAAGGTCAAGCTCCGTCAAGATATTTTGAATTTGCAATAAATGGCGCTCTTCATGCGCGATTAAAAATGCAAAACCATCACCCAAACTGATTTTTGGAAAACGCCCCAGCGTCGTGGGAATGCGCAGTTTTTGGATGTCGGTTCGGCGCGCTTTTTTGAGTAAAGTCAGTAATTGTTCTTGTTGCTTAAAAAACCGCTCTACTACATTCTCAGGCACTGCGGTTAGAATGGGATTTTTGGACTTGAATGTTTTCATTGGGTTGGGAATCTTACTCCCCTTGGGTTTCATCGAATTTACAAAAAAATTGCCCAGCCAGCCAGGCTCAAAATTTTGACGTGGTGCTTTATTTTGCTGGATACCTTTATCAATGATTTTTTCAAAAACAGGCAAATAAAAATCGCCATATAAACTAAGATGTTCCAGGCAGTCGAGCACCGACCAACGCTCCGGCACAGGGCGCTGCGCCAATTGCGCTGCGGAATAGGTTCGGGTGATTTCTTCAACAGTTTGAATAATATGTTCAACGCTGTAAGTCAGTTGATTCAGATATTCATTTGTCTTTTGCATAATGTTTAATTTTGATTTCACTGCAAATCTCGGTGGGTTTTGATAGAAAAAAATTGATTCAAATCAAGAATTTTGACAGAAGTCGGAGTCACCCCATCGCCTTATCACCCTATTAACTCATCCTCCCTTCTTCCCCCGAATTCTACTCAGTGTTTCAGGCGTCATTCCAAGATAGGAAGCGATATATTTTTGCGGCACAAACTGGAAAAGATGCGGACTGCGCTTCAACACACGCTCGTAGCGCTCGGCGGGCGGCAAAGTGAGCATTTCGATTTCACGCTCCATGCGGCCCAGTAGAGTTTCCTCTGCCAGGATGCGGCGAAAGCGCTCGATATTTGAAATTTCTTTGGAAAGCTCGACAAAATCTTCCCAAACTGCACCGAGGAGTTTGCAATCACTCAGGGCTTGCACATACAATTCAGAAGGTTTGCCGGTGATAAGTGAAGGATAAGAACCAGCGAACGAATTGATATAAGAAAAACCAAGGCAAACTTCCACGCCTTGTTGGTCAACGCAGTAAATTCGGAGTGTTCCGCTTATTACAAAATAGATATAACGATCTCGCTGATCGGGCGTGGAAAGATATTCATTGCGACGAAGCATAAATTCGTATTGCCACAAATTCAAGACTTGATTTGTTTCCGGGGGAGTGAGTTGTCCGATTTGCTGAAAAAGTTGGACAAGCGCTGCGGGAAAATCCTTTGTCATAACTGCCAAAAATAGCATAAAACTTTGACAACATGGCAGTCAATCGGCAAATTTGTCGTGCTAAAAATTTTCACTTCGAGCGACACTTGATAAACTCCAGAAATTCTTCTAATTCATGCAAGGATTTAGTGGCAAGCTCGTACATCTGCTCGAAATTGGTGTTCATCACCTGGGCGTCTTTCGATAAATCTTCGGTGGATTTTACCTTGAAACTATGGCAAGTATGCAGGCTTTCAATGACATTGCGAAGCTCGGCGGCGCGTTGCTGGTAGTCTTCCAACACTTCGATTTCTTCATCTCGTTCTGCTTGGAAAGTGATTTGCGCCTCGAGGTAATTCTCGTCGCGAGTGAGGTCTTTCTGCGTAAAATCAGTAATGGATATGCCAAAGATGTGCGCCAATTTCAAAAGGTTGCATATTTTTGGCTCGGCGGTGCCATTTTCATAAGAAGCGATATTGCCTCGATTTAAGCCAATTTTTGCCGCCAGTTCTTCTTGGCTGATATTCAGTCGCTTACGAAGATGACGAATATTTTGACTCAAAAAGTCAATCGAGATTCCGTTTAATACTTCCATACTTTTCCGCTTTTCTCCTGATTTTGTTCGACGAACGCAATAATTTACTCGACGAACGTTTGATTTATATACAAAAAACGCTTCTGTTTGGTTTTAGCCTGTTAAGAATTTTAACAAAAATTATCATTTGGATGTAAAAATGTCCTC
Source organism: Saprospiraceae bacterium (assembly GCA_033761835.1). Classification (GTDB taxonomy): domain Bacteria; phylum Bacteroidota; class Bacteroidia; order Chitinophagales; family Saprospiraceae; genus JADJNW01. Next base: position 7,246 of record JANRME010000057.1, on the reverse strand, counting down.
ATTACGGCTTTTTCTTATAAAAAATTAGTCTAAATAGGAAATAGAATTTGCAAAAAATCAATTTTGGTACTAAATTTGTAAAAAATAATTACAACTGAGAGGAAAAAAAGATTTATCAACCATAAAATCACCTACTAATGATATATGCAATCCATCAAAATCAGGTTTCAGATCAACTCGACAGAATAAGTAACGCTTTGCGGGCTTTTTCGTTGAAGCTGACTGGAAATAATGTAGATGCGGAGGATCTGTACCAGGATACAGCTTTGAGAATTATCACCAATGCTGACAAATACAATCAGGGAACGAATTTCAAGGCTTGGGCGGTGACTATTATGCGAAATATTTTCATCAACAACTATCGCAAGAAAGTACGCCGCAACATGATTATTGACCAAACCCCAAATAACTATTACATTAACTCTGGTGAAAAAGCAGTGGATAACGATGGTGAAACCAATGTTACCTTCAATGAATTGATGATGCTGGTAGATACCTTGCCCGAAGATTTTAAAAAGCCCTTCATGATGGCTTACGAAGGCTACAAGTACGAGGAAATTGCTGAAGAATTGGGTTCGCCACTGGGCACGATCAAAAGTCGTATCTTCTTCGCACGCAAGAAGTTGCAAAAATTATACGAAGAGAATTACCGCGAAAGAGCTTAAATAGGTGATGTGGCGATAGGGTAATCGGTTGGAATTACCCTATTCCCCTATCAGCCTATCAACCAAAAAAAGACCAGGCATTTGCGCAATGTCTGGTCTTTTTTTATTTTTAGTCCCTTATTTATTTTGGATGACAGAAAAGAGACATAAGATGACAGATCAAGGTATATTTATTTATGGGAAGTCGTCTGACATTTCTGCTCTGACATCCGACTTCTCGATAAAACCAATCACATGAGTAAACTAACCGTTAAAAGCGGCAAAAATGAATTAACGCTTCGCAAGAGCCAGCAATTAGTGGGGATTAAAACCGCGCCCACGCAGGAAAGAAGCCTGGAGCAGCCTGATTTTATTGAACAAGAGGTCATGAAAAACTTGGGGGGATTTAATATTGTCACCCTCAAACAAGACGGTATCAGCGTGGATGAAAAATTAGATGAGGTACGCAACCGCGATGAGGTGGAGGTTGGCACACACGTCTATTACGTTGAAGGCAGCGATCGCCCTTTGGTGGCAACCGGCAAGATTTATATTACTTTTTACGAAGGTGTGAGTGAAAGCAACCAGCAAGCGGTAATGGATGAATATAATTTGGAAATAATAGAAAAACGAGAAGACAATCGTTTTTTAGTAAAAGTAACGCCCAATTCACCCAATCCAATCAAAGTAGCCAATGCGTTGCAGGGGCTTTCGATAGTCAAATTCGCTGAACCCGACCTCGACACTGTATTGGACGAGTATGCATTTGTAGTTCCATCTGATAATTTGATTCCACATGAGTGGCATTTGCAAAATAGTGGTTTCGTAGCAGATGTGGATTACCCACTTAAAAAGGGCGCAGATGCTAAGGTATTAGACGCCTGGCGACGCTTGGGCAATGCAGGTTCATCGGATATTACCATCGCTATTATTGACAATGGTTTTGACCTGACGCATCCTGATTTGCAAACAAAAGTGGTCAAACCCTTTGATCTTTGGAATCAATCCACCGAAGTGACGCAGGGTGATGCACGTTATACGCATGGTACGCCCTGTGCCAGTGTGGCCTTGGCTTCCACCAATGGGCAGGGCATTGCCGGAGCAGCACCGAACGCGAAATTCATGCCGATAAGTGGCACTTCTTATAGCAATAGTTTGACGGAGCAAATGTTTGACTATTGTGTAAAAAATGGCGCCGATATTATCAGTTGTAGTTGGGGTACGACCGATGCTAATTTTAGTTTGGGTTCAATCAAAGAACAAGCCATTGCTCGCGCTGCCAAAGAAGGCCGCAAAGGAAAGGGTTGTATTATTTTATTTGCTGTTGGCAATGATGATTTCGATTTTGTCAGTTTTTATGCTGCCCATCCTGATGTGATTGCAGTGGCTGCCTGTACGAGCCAAGATGATCATGCACCTTATTCCAATCGAGGCCGGGAAGTGAGTATTTGTGCGCCTTCCAATGGGGATTGGCCAATCATAGCAGCACGCGCCTGGTGGGATCAGGGATTGGCAAATTTTTCCGGCAACCAAAAATTCTGGTATGATGGTCGTTCTCGCGGCCAACATTACAAGCATTTTGGCGGCACATCAAGCTCTACGCCTTTAGTGGCGGGCATTTGCGCTTTGATTCTATCTGCAAATCCAAATTTGACAGCCAAAGAAGTGAAGGAAATTTTGCAACAAACGGCAGATAAAATTGGTAAACCTTCTGAATATTTAAATGGTCATTCTACCAAATATGGCTACGGGCGAGTGAATGCGGATCGTGCAGTAGCAGAAGCATTGAGACGCAAGGATCAAGCAAGCGCCCCAGTGAAAGAGGAAGTGGTCGGCGGCATTTCGGGCGGCAAAGGTTTATTCCGATTCGATGTACAAAAGCAAGCACCAGAAGGCTGGGGGGTACAGATCGGTGCTTTTTATGATTATGGAAATGTATTGATTCAAGCAGAAAAATTGCAAAGCCAGTTTGGGCAACCAGTCATTGTAAATATCAATGAATTAGATGGAAAAACGGTTTACAAGGTGGTTGTCGGTGCTTTTAATAATTCTAACGATGCCAAGACTTTGCAACAAAAAATGGAAGCTGCCGGTGTAAAAGGTTTTGCTCGTAATTTGAAAGATTTGACCTAATTATATCCGTTTTTGGTGTTTATTTTGCAGTATGAAAATACCTACAACCCTCTTTTTCTTGCTATTGCTTTTGCAAATAGCTGCTCAAAATGCTTATCTGCTCCGCCCAGATCGCGTTTTCGATGGTGTAAATGTGCATGAAAGCTGGGCGGTACTCGTTGAAGGTGAGCGTATTACTGCAGTCGGCCCTACAAATTCTGTCAAAGCGCCTTCCAATGCCGAAATCATTCAACTCCCCGGCACAACCTTGATGCCTGGCATGATCGAAGGACATTCGCATATTTTGCTCCATCCTTATAACGAAACTTCCTGGAATGACCAGGTTTTATTAGAATCACAAGCAGAACGAGTAGCTCGAGCCACCCTTCATGCTAAGGCTACTTTGATGGCGGGCTTCACGACAATTCGGGATTTGGGCACGGAAGGCGCGGATTATGCCGATGTAGGACTCAAGCAAGCGATTGAAAAAGGTGTCATTCCTGGCCCGCGCATGATTGTGGCAGGTCGGGCGATTGTAGCCACTGGAAGCTACGGGCCAAAAGGCTTTGCCTCGAATGTAGTGGTGCCGCAGGGCGCGGAAGAAGCCGACGGTGTGGATGGTCTTACTCGAGTGGTACGCGATCAGATAGGCAAAGGCGCAGACGTAGTGAAAGTTTATGCCGATTATCGTTGGGGTTTGAATGGGGAAGCCAGACCTACTTTTTCGATAGAAGAATTGAAATTGATCGTGGAAACAGCCGCCAGCAGTGGAAGACAAGTGGTAGCTCATGCTGCTACCGCCGAAGGAATGCGTCGAGCAGCTTTGGCAGGTGTCAAAACGATTGAACATGGCGATGGTGGTACGAAAGAAGTTTTTGATTTAATGAAAAAACAAGGTGTAGCGCTTTGTCCGACGATTGCAGCAGGTGATGCGATTCTGCAATATCGAGGTTGGAAAAGAGGAGTAGATCCTGAGCCCGGGCGTATTCTCGCTAAGCGGGAAAGTATGAAATTAGCGTTGGAAAGTGGCCTCACGATTGTAGCTGGCGGCGATGTAGGCGTATTTACACACGGCGACAATGCCCGCGAATTAGAATTGATGGTAGAATATGGCATGAAGCCTTTGGATGTGCTGCGCTCGGTCACTTCGGTCAATGCTGATATATTTGGGCTATCCAATTTAGGTCAGATAAAATCTGGCTTTCTGGCGGACTTAGTCGCAATACAAGGCAATCCTCAAGAAATGATTAGCAAGGTGCGGGAAGTGAAATTTGTCATGAAAAACGGAAGAATTTATCGAAACGAAAAATAAGGATTAAACGAATTGCACAATGCAAGACATCAAGATTATACAAATCGGGCTTGGACCATTGGGTATCAAAATTGCCAATTTTATTAAAGAACGCAAGGGTTTGCTAACGGTCGCAGCGGTTGACAAAGACCCTAATTTAATTGGAAAAGACCTTGGCTTAATTTGCGGAGGCGATGCTTCGGGCATTCTCATTCAAAGTGAACTGAATCAAGCTGTTGCAAAAGAAAAGCCAGATATTGCGGTGCTTACGACGGTGTCGGATATGCAAAGAATCACGCCTCAAATCGAAGAAATCGTAGCTTTGGGCATTCCGGTGGTCTCTACTTGTGAAGAATTGTGCTATCCTTGGGAAACTGCACCTTTGTTGGTGAAGCGAATTGATGAAGCAGCAAAACAAAATAATGTAGCGGTGGTAGGAACCGGCGTCAATCCTGGTTTTTTGATGGACGCATTGCCAACTTTCCTTACCGCAGTTTGCCAAAACGTAACATCCGTACAAGTCAATCGCTATCAGGATGCGCAATTCCGAAGATTGCCATTCCAAAAGAAAATTGGAGCGGGTTTGACATTAGGCGAATTTGAACAAAAGAAACAGGATGGCTCTTTGCGGCACGTGGGTTTGACCGAATCGATGCAGTTTATCGCGCATCGGATGGGTTGGAAGTTGACAAAAACCGAAGATATTATTGAGCCGGTGATCGCAGAAGCAGATTTGCAAACAAAGGATTTAAGAATTGAAAAAGGGCAAGCGCGTGGCGTACGACAAATTGGCAATGGCTATGTGGGCGGTGAAATGAAGGTGCATCTGGTTTTCCAGGCAACGGTCGGCGAACCCGAATCTTACGACGAAATCATTATTAAAGGCAATCCTAATATTATATCCAGAATTTCGGGTGGTGTGAACGGCGACGTGGCAACTTGCGCGATTGTGTTAAATGCGATTCCGCAGGTGTTACGCGCAAAGAGTGGTCTGCAGACGATGGCGGATATTCCTTTGGTGGCTTTTTTTGCTTGAAAAGTTGATGGGTTGAAAAGTTGAGGAGCTTAGGAGTTGAGAACTTGGAAAGTTGATTTTGATACAAAATCCGAGGAAAAAAGTAAAATTTGTGGCCGAAGCCTTACATTCATAGTCAAATAGCCCAGTATGACAAAAAACATTATTCTACAAGAGGCGGAAAAATTCATTATCCGGCTTTTTGAGCAAAAATTAACGGCGGATCATCGCTTTCACGATTTGGCGCACACGCGGGCGGTACGGGATGCTTGTAAGAAAATGGTGCAAAAATTGGGTGTGGCGTCTGAAGAGATGGAAGTACTTGAATTGGCTGCATTATTTCACGATTCGGGCTATACCGCTACCTATAGCGGGCACGAGGTGGAAAGTCGGCGGATTGCGGAGGCTTTTTTGAAAGAACAAGAATATCCGGCAAATAAATTACAAGCCGTATTGCGCTGCATTGATGTAACTTATCCGAGCGGACATCCTGAAAATTTGACCCAACAAATCATCAAGGATGCTGATTACGTGCACCTTGCCAGCGAAGATTACGTAGGCACCATTGAATCCCTGCGGCACGAGTGGGAAGTTTTTTTGGATAAAAGTTATGAGGATAGTGAATGGTATCGGCTGAATTATGATTTTTTAAAAAATCATCAATATATCACCCCTGCGGCGCGAGAACTATTCGAACCGCAAAAAGAAGCCAACCTTAAGCATCTAAAAAAGGTGATTAAAAAAGATAAAAAAGCCCATAAACCGAACTTGCTGGCTACGCCCAGTCCGGGTATCTCTGACAGCCGTAGTGCGCAAATGATGTTCAAAACGGCTTTGCGCAATCATCTGGATTTAAGCAATTTAGCTGATAATAAGGCTAATATTATGCTGAGCGTAAACGCCTTGATCATCACAGTGGCTATTCCAATGGTCGCCTCATATATGAAAACGGTGCCATATCTTGTCTATCCCATGGCTTCCTTATTGGCTTGTTGCCTTACTTCCATGATTTTTGCAACGCTGGCCACACGCCCCATCCGCATGCGAGGTTATACCAAACAGGAACAAATCGAAAAAGGCGAGTCGAATTTATTTTTCTTTGGTAATTTTTATAGTATGACATTTAAAGAATATCAAGAAGGGATGCAATATGTCGTGTCTAACGAATCAAATCTTGATAATTCTATTATGCGAGACTTGTTTTTCTTAGGCAAATCGCTGGGTAAAAAATATAACCAATTACGTATTTGTTATAATATTTTTATGTTCGGAATGGTATTTACAGTATTAATTTTTGTAATAAGTTATGCCCTTTTGAAATAAAAGAAGCCTTCTTTGCTGAGCATGAAAGACAAAGAAGGCTAATGAAAAGGTTCTTATGGGAATAATCACACGAAACGCTCTCTAAGAGCTGTTGCTACCATTTCTTTCACTATCTGTTCTAATTCTTCAGCAGATACCATGTTATTCACTTTTTCTTGCAATGATCGTACTTGCGCCTGCAAATCTTCGATACCATTTACTACTTCGTTCGCTACCACGCGGATACTGTACATTTCATCCAATTTGATCTCGATGTCGTTTTTGCTTGGGGCCTCCATCATCGCTTCGCCTGAATCTACTGACGTTCCATCGCTTATTGTTTCTGCTCCTTCTTCCATTTCGGTATTCAGTTCAGCAATTGCCTCACTCAAACCCGTTTCGCCGTTCAAATCGGATACATCGGTCAAGTTCAATTCCGTTGATACTTCTTCTGTGGTTGCATTTTCTTCCATTCCTACTGGCAATTCTTCGTCATGTCCGTTTTGAGTAAATGTTTCTTCCTCTACATCGGTACTGCGTGCATTCAATTCTTGCGTAGCGCGATCCAGCAAATCCTGGAGCTCTTCGTTCGAAAACTCAGTTAGTGTTTCAAAGTGTTGGGTTGTGGTCAACATAATGTTTCAATTTTAAATAGGTTTTTGAAAATAAAATGTAAGGTTTATTGCAGATTGCAATAAAAATATCATCATAAAACCTATACTTATTTAGCCCCAATAAATAACAGAGTGGTATAAAGTCAAGTTAGAAGTACGAAGTCTGAAATACGAAGTCATGACCTCTAAATAACTATTAATAATCAATTTAATTAAAAGCTTTAAACACCTGATTTTACAGGTTTTTGAAATGACCATCAAATGGATA
>JANRME010000056.1:0-29045 GCA_033761835.1 Saprospiraceae bacterium | reverse complement strand
GCGCCATTGGTTGGGCGTGCGTCGCCGGTTTCTATGCTACGACGTAAGGAAGACAAACGATTATTGAGTTTAATTGGAAAATTAAGTGGGTCTTGTCCACTTTGATTGCGTACCTGATATAAATCTTCTTCGATGACGCGCAATTTTTCCAGCATCGCTTTAGCCATTTCTGAAAGTGCGGCGTCATTAGCTTCTTTTGTGCGTTCATTCACTTGTTTGCGGATGTCTCGAATACGGATAACTGCCTCATTTGCAGCGCTTTCTTTATCTCGAATTTTAATGGCCAAGTCAAATTGTTCTTTGAGTTCAGCTTCGGTCACCCCTTTTAGATTCGGATCTATTTTGATCGAAAAAGGATAGGTTTTGCTATAATTCCCAGCAGTGAAACGCACCTGGTACTTGCCAAGCGGCGCTTTTGGGCCTACTTGCGGGCGGCCGCTCCAAATAATCATGCCTTCAAAAGTAGTAGCGCCAGGATAACGCAAATTCCAACTAAAATTATTTAGCCCAGCGGTGACAGCAGGCGAGGCAGTGCCTTGCCCACGACGATTTCCTTCTGCTTTTTTGCCATTGAAAGTTTCAATAACTTGACCCTGGCCATCTAAAATTTCGATTTTCAAAGAATCCAAAGGCTTTTCCAAATAATATTGCAAAGCTAAATTATAAACACCTCGAATCGGATCGCTCGGTTGAAAAAATATAACCTCCTGTTTAGCAACCTCTTGTGTCAATTGCCGCAACGGATTGATATCATCCAAAATCCAAAAACCTCGCCCATGCGTGCCGAGCACCACATCGTCATCTTTGACAACCAAATCCCGAATTGGCGTATCCGGCAAATTCAATTGCAAAGGCTGCCACAAATCACCATTATTGAAGGAGATATAAGCACCATGCTCTGTTCCTAAGAACAACAATCCCGGACGCACATGATCCTCTCGTACTGCGCGTGCAAAGTGCCCATCCGCAATTCCTGTGATAATCTTCGTCCAGGTTTTACCATAATCGGTCGTCCTGAAAACATAAGGTTGGCGGTCATCCACCTGGTAGCGATTGGCTGCAATATAAGCAGTGCCTGGGTTGTGGCGCGATTCGTCAATGATACTCACACGAGAAAACTTCGGCAAATCCTTGGGGGTAATATCTGTCCAATTCTTGCCACCGTTGCGGGTGATATGGATTTTGCCATCGTCCGAACCCGCCCAAATTGTATTCACATCGTGAAAAGAAGGTGCAAGCGCAAAAACCGTCGCGTAAATCTCTGGCCCGTTCATATCATTGGTGATGATACCGCCCGTCGGGCCAAGCGTTTCAGGATCGGCGTAAGTCAAATCAGGACTAATTTTTTCCCAACTTTGTCCATCGTCCGTCGTTTTCCAAACGTGCTGCGAACAAGTGTACAAGATATTCGGGTCTTTGGGAGAGAAAACAATCGGATACGTCCATTGCCAACGCTCCGGCAAAGCACTCGCGGGTTCGCCCGAAAAAAAACGCGGATATACCTGAATATCACGGACTTGTCCAGTTTTTCGATTATACCGTGTTAATAATGCGCCTTGACTACCTGCATAAAAAATATCCGGATCGGTAGGCGATTGTGTGATATAGCCGCTTTCGCCACCGCCTACCCCATAATACCAACCGTGATTAGGGCCGCCCGCAAGCATATGCCTCCATCCATCGCTGGGAATGGCTAAAGTCGAGTTATCCTGCTGCGCCCCTGCCACGTGATAAGGCACATCGCTGGTGGTGGTTACATGATATAATTGTGTAGTGCAATAATCTTGCTCCGTCCATGTTTCACCTCCATTGATAGAAACGCAACCCCCGCCATCATTAGAACTAATCATCCGCATTGGGTTGTTCGGATCAATCCAGAGATCGTGGTTATCACCGTGCGGTGGATTTATTTCAATATCAAATTTTACACCGCCGTCAGTAGACTTAAAAAAATCAACATTCAGGCAGTACACTGTATTCTCATCCCAAGGATCGGCGTATATTCTGGAATAATAAAAAGCGCGTTGACGCAATTTCCGTTCTTCGTTCGTGCGTGTCCAAGTCCAGCCACCGTCATCCGAGCGATACACCCCGCCATCATTGGCTTCCACGATTGCCCAAAGGCGATTTGAATTCACAGGAGAAACCGTAATCCCGATTTTTCCAATTGGCTCTTTCGGCATCCCAGGATTTTTGGTCAAATCAATCCAGGTGTCCCCGCCATCCAGCGATTTCCAGAGTTTACAATCAGGGCCGCCGCCCCACATTTTCCAAGCCTTTCGGTACACTTGCCAAGTTGTGGCATAAATTACTTTTGGATTGTTACGATCAATAATCAAATCGGCAGCACCTGCTTTGGGGCTTACATATAAAACTTTTTTCCAGGTATTGCCACCATCGGTCGAGCGGAACACGCCGCGCTCTTCATTGTCGCCATAAGGATGTCCCAAAGCTGCTACATAAACAATATCAGGATTGGTAGGATGTACACGGACTCTTGAAATTGCTTGCGTTTCTTTCAAACCTAGATGCCGCCAATTTTTACCGCCATCGCTTGATTTATACACGCCGTCGCCTTGCGTAATACTACCACGCAATTGCGTTTCGCCCATACCGATATAAACAATATCAGGATTGGTCTCAGCTACAGCAACCGCGCCTACCGAAGAGCTTGTGACCTGCCCATCGGTGACGGGAAACCAATTTTGACCACCATCTACTGTTTTCCACAAACCGCCGCCCGTAGCACCAAAATAATATTCATTGGGGCGACCAGGACTCCCTGTGCAACCTAGGGAACGACCACCGCGCAAGGGCCCGATATTGCGCCATTCCATCTTGTTGTAAAATTTGGAATCAAAAACCGGTTTGGATGACGTAGTTGGCTGTGCAAATAAATCGCTTGCAACGCCATTTATAAACATTGCCAGCAAAAAAAGGAAGATTCGTTTGCTTATCATCAGAATAGAGTTTTTAGGTGAAATAAAGTTTTTTGTAAAAATTAGACAATTAAAATGGCATAAAATATGATTCTCGTCAGCTAAAACTTCTTTTATCAAGCGATCACATCATCATGCGATCTCGATGTCGCTTTTTTTCAATATTCGTGAATGAAAACTGTATAATTTTGTATCAACAAATGAAAACAAAAATCATCTGACATGAAAAATTATGTAATTATCGCCCTTGTAGTAGTGGCGAATCTTTCGATGCTATTATTAGCTTGCAATGAAAACAAGCAAGAAGAAGTCGCCGAAGTAGCGCCCACCAAAGAACAGTTGCGCCTTAGAGGCGAATATTTGGTCAATGCAATTGGTTGCGACGATTGTCATTCGCCCAAAATAATGGGACCCAATGGCCCTGAAGTTGACTTTTCCCGCCGATTTTCTGGTCATCGCTCAGATGCACCAATTGGTAAAATTGACACTAAAGTCATAAACGATTGGGTACTTTTTGGGCCTGAGTTTACAGCAACAGTAGGTGCTTGGGGTGTTTCCTTCGCTGCGAACATTACTTCTGATGAAACCGGTATCGGTAGTTGGACGGAGCAACAGTTTTTTAAAGCAATTCGTGAAGGTAAATCGAAAGGCTTGGATGGCACTCGGCCTCTGCTTCCACCGATGCCTTGGTTCATGTACAAGAATTTGAGCGACGAAGACTTGCGATCCATTTTCACTTATTTGCAATCCACCGAGCCAGTGAATAATGTCGTTCCAGCGCCTATACCTATGGAGAATATTGCCCAATAGGTCTAAAAATATTACACATTGGTTCAAAAAATTGCAGATTTGTATCTATTCATGTAAAGAAAAATGAATAATTAGCCATGAAAGTTACTTCCCGCGAATACCCGGTCTCTCCGATCCTGAAGCCTTATGTAGAATGCTATTGGTCACAAGAATCCGATGGTACACCGCAAGAGTATTCTTCGATGCAGCGCTGCCTGCCACTCGGCATGTCCGAACTGATTTTTCAGGTGGGCGAAATCCATCAATTGGGGATTGTGGACGAGGATGGAAATCCTTTTCCAAAGGCATATATAGAAGGCATGATGGATGAGTCGGTACTCTGGCAAATGCCTGGGGCAAGTAGCATTTTTGGTGCAAGATTGAAGCCGGAGGGGTTGATTCAACTCTTCCGGCGTCCATTGGCTTATTTTTTCAATAATTTTGTGCTGGTAGAAGATTTTTTCGGTTACGATTCTAAAATCTTGATTGAGAATATTCAAAACGCTGCAACCCATCGAGAACGGATCGCTATTTTGGAGTATTTTTTGATTTCGCAACTAAAACAAAGTAAACCCAAGCACAATTATTTTACTGAAGCGATGAAAAAAATTCGCAGCTCGAACGGTAATATTTCAATTGAAACATTAAGTAAAACATTATATGTCTGCGAACGGCAATTGCAACGCGCTTTCAAAGTAAATCTTGGGCTTAGTCCCAAAACATATCAACGTATTATTCGTTTTAGCAATACATATAATTCTATTTTACAAAGAGAAGAACTGAATTGGGCAGAATTGGCACAGCAATATGATTATGCCGATCAGGCTCATTTTATCCGCGATTTCAAGCAATTTGCAGGCGCTACACCTAATGTTGTGTTAAATGAAATTATATCGAAAGCAAAGCCTGTTCTAAGTTATTAAATGTTTTTTCGAGTATAATTCTACCCCGATCATCCTGAGTTACAGTAGCAGCAGGAATAAAAGGGTCATGTTCAAATAATAGAATATTTTTATTTGTAACAGCCTCATATAGAATCTTTTCTTTTTCAACCAAAGTCACTAAAGGACGCACATCATAACTCATTACATAAGGCATACCAATGTGATAAGAGGAAGGCATCACATCCGCACAATAAATCAAGGTTTTATTAGCAATTTTTATAATAGGAATCATCATGGCTTCGGTATGTCCATAGACAAATCGCAAGTGAATACCGGGCAGCCATTCCAGATCTTCTTCCTGAACATCAATGAATTGAATAACGCCTGCTTCTCTCAATGGCACAAAATTCTCTTTTAGAAAAGAAGCTTTTTCGCGCTCGTTAGGATTCATCGCCCAATTCCAGTGGATTTCGTTACTCCAATAAGTGGCGTTCGGAAAAGTGGGCACTAATTTTCCATTGGAATCAAATTTCACCGCGCCACCCACATGATCAAAATGCAAATGCGTCAGTAATACATCTGTAATATCTTCAGGATGTAAATTCTTCTCTAACAGCGAATTAACTAAGGTTTTATCCCCATGCGGTTCAAAATGAGAGCGAAACTTCTCATCTTGTTTATCGCCGATGCCTGTATCTATCAGAATTTTTCGGTTATCCGTTTCTACTAGCAAGCAGCGCATCGCCCAAGTGCAGAGGTTGTTTTCGTCGGGTGGATTTAGTTTCTGCCAAAGCCTTTTAGGTACAATGCCAAACATTGCACCGCCGTCGAGTTTGAGAAAACCTGTTTCAATGGTAGAAATCTTCATAGTAGAACGTATATAGTAGCGCAACAAGTTATCGATAAAAGTCCAAAAATGGAAAAAATCTCTATCCCCTACTTTTGTCTATCTACCAATTCAAAACCCAATTTTAGGATTTGAGGTCATTTCTTTTTTCAGAGCAGCCATGCGAATCGCAGTAATTGCAGCTTCTACACCTTTGTTGCCGTGTTTGCCGCCGGCACGTTCCAGCGCTTGTTCCTCATTATTCGGCGTCAGCACCCCAAAGATAAAGGGTTGCCCGGAAGCAATGCTTAGATTAGTCAAGCCCATTGCCACTGCATTGTTGATATATTCATCGTGCTTGGTTTCACCTTTGATCACACAGCCTAGACAAATAACTGCATCGAGTTTATGCTTAGTTGCGATCAACCTTGCGCCGGTTGGTAATTCAAATGAACCCGGGACTTGAATGGTATGGATATTTTCTTCTTTTGCGCCATGCTTAGTGAGCGTTTCAAAACAACCTTCATACATAGCGTGCGTAATTTTTGCATTCCATTCGGCGACCACAATTCCAAAATTCATCTCTTCGGCGGAAGGAATGGAATTTTCATCGTAAGAAGATAGGTTTTTTAATGCGCTTGCCATTTTTTTGAGATTTTAGACCTTAGACCAGCCTTAAACAGAAAAGGTAAGATGAGACAAACCGCACCTTACCTTTCGTAGCATGAATTATATGATATGTCCTTCGGATTATCCTTTCGGAGTCGTCCGGGCAATGTATTTGTCAATATCACGAGCATCCGGTGAATTAGGATACTTGTTCTTGATTGTTTGGTAAGATTCAAGTGCTTCGGCCGCGTTACCATTTTTCTCATGCAACATCGCCACTTTTTTCAGGTAGTAAGGTGTCAAAGCCTCGTTATCACCGGCGCTTACCGCCTTTTTATAATAACTCATTGCTTGGTCCAAATCATTCAATTCAGAATAAACGTCACCAAGTGCGCCATTTTTCATAATCGGCATTACTTCGCCTTTGGCGTTGAAATCTTTTAAATAAGAAGCTGCTGCTTCATATTGCCCAATTCGCAAATAGCTAATACCTGCATAATAATTAGCAGTATTAGCAGCTGGCGTACCTTTATAATTATCAATAATATCCAGAAAACCTGAGTATCCGCCACCGGGGTTGGTCAGCGCCAATGCAAAAGAGTCGCGCTCAAACTGGACTTGTGCTTGGAACATTTGCTCCACTGCTTCTGTTTGCTTGGGCTTTAGATAGAATTGGTTGTAAGCAAATAAACCAGCCACCGCCAGCACCAATAAACCTACGCCGCCGAGAATAAAATTGCGGTATTTCTCAAAAAAATCCTGCGCACCTTCGCGCACTTCCACTACGTCAATCAAGACTTCGTCTTTTTCCGCCTGTTTTCTTTTTGCCATCTTTCACGTTTCTTTAGATGTCGGAGGTCAGAAGCGGGATGTCAGATTAATATAGCCAATTATTTTCTCCTATCTTTTCTTTCAAATCTTTCATCCGACCTCTCTTTTCGACTTCCGAAAAAAGGTTTTTTAAAAAGCCACGCAAAGATAGAGAAAGTTTTGTTTCTGTAATTGTTTTGTGGAAAAAAAAGCGGTGGAAAAGGCATTGCTTCATCTTCCACCACTTTTTCAGAAGGGCTTCTAAGTAAAAAACCCAAATTTAGTCCTTAATATATGGATAATCTTGTTGCGTATAATTATCGGTGTACAATTCAGACGGATCAGGATAGGGAGATTCTTCTGCAAACTGCACCGCTTCTTCGATCTCTGCTTTGATGCTATCTTTAATCGCCTGGATTTCTTCTTCAGTAGCAATCCCATTCGCCAGCATCTTGGCTTCGGTCGTTTTGATTGGGTCTTTATCCTGATATTCTTTCACCTCATCCTTGCTGCGATATTTCGCTGGGTCAGATACAGAGTGCCCTTTGTAACGGTATGTTTTGATTTCCAGGAAATAAGGGCCATGACCAGCGCGGATATGTTCCGCCGCTTTTTGTATCGCTTCGTGTACCGATTCAGGATTCATGCCATCCACTGCTTCGCTTGGCATATCAAAGGCCAGACCAATTTTATATAAATCCTGTACATTGCTCGTGCGTGCTACCGAAGTACCCATCGCGTAGCCATTATTTTCTACAATATATAATACCGGCAATTTCCAGGTCATCGCCATATTAAAAGATTCATACAACGCACCTTGACGTGCCGCACCATCGCCAAACATCGTCACGCAAAGATTATCCGTGCCTCTATATTTTTCTGCGAAAGCAATACCCGTACCAATCGGAATTTGTGCCCCAACGATACCATTACCCCCAAAATATTTATTTTCAGCATAGAAAAAATGCATCGAGCCGCCCTTGCCTTTTACAATCCCCGTCGCTTTGCCAAATAATTCTGCCATAGCTGCTTTGGTCGAAACACCTCTGCCAATCGCTATGCCATGCTGACGGTAAGCCGTCACAATTGCATCACCTGGCTTTAAAGCAGATTCGATTCCTGCTGCAACTGCCTCTTGCCCGATGTAAACATGACAAAAGCCGCGTACTTTCTGCTGTCCATAAGCTACCAGAGCTCGTTCTTCAAAGCGTCGAATGCGTAGCATCAGTTCATACCAAAAAAGATATTGCTCTTTGCTGTAAGTCGAAGTACTTTTTTTAGTTGTCCTTTGTTTTTTTTCTGCAACCATATTTGAGTTCTTTATCCGATTTTGCGAAAATTCGCCAGCAACAGTGGCTTCGCCGCTACAAGATACTGCAAAAAAAGCGTTGCCAAAAACGATTTTAATAAAATTTGAAATGCGTTTACCATTGCAACACTTCTCGGCATTACTTGTTTGCAAACAGCCGCAAAGAAAGGATTTTTTTCGCATTGAAAAGCCGAGTCATTTGATATATTTGCCGAATGGTTTTAAGTTGATTGGTTGGTAGCGGAGGGGAAATAGAGGAAATAAATCATTTCAAAAAGAAATCCTAAATTATAAGAATTGCAAGAATATAAAATATGAAAATAAAACGTGTTAAATGCTGGGCAGCAAACCTCCAGCTCACTAAACCCTACACAATTGCAGTGCATACCATTGATTCAGCAGAAAATGCGTTTGTCTATCTCGAATTAGAAAATGGCATGTATGGTGTGGGTTGTAGCGCTCCTACTGAATTTGTCACTGGCGAGACTATGGAAACCGCCATCGAATCGCTTGAAGGTAATGCTTCAGAACTATTGGTCGGGCAAGATTTAGAAGATTTTCAGCAATTGATTCGCTCCGCAGAAGAATTGATGCCGGAAACACCTGCTGCTCGTGCTGCTATTGATATTGCCTTGTACGATGCGGTTGGTAAAATGGCTGATAAACCTTTGGTAGAACTGCTGGGCAAAAAACATGAAGGTTTTCCGACTTCCATAACAATTGGTATTAAATCCTTGGAGGAATCTATTGCCGAAGCCAAAGAAAATGTGGCTAAAGGATTCAAAATCATTAAGTTAAAAACAGGACTGGAAGTTGAGAAAGATATTGAAGTTTTTGCCAAAATGCGCGAAGCCGTAGGCAACGGAATTAAAATTCGAGTAGATGCGAATCAAGGATATGGGGTAGATGAATTAATACGTTTTGTAAAAGGTACAAAAAGCTTGGATGTAGAATTTATTGAACAACCTTTCCCGCCGGGGCATCTGGAAGAAATGCTTCAGGTTTCAAGCGATATTCGCCAATTTTGTGCTGCCGATGAAGACCTTCACGATTGGCGCGATGCTGCTGCACTCACCACCAATGGTAATTATTATGGGGTTTTTAATATCAAACTTGCCAAATGTGGCGGTATTTTGGGCGCTTTGCAAATCGCGGATATTGCGCATAGCAATAGCATTGGGTTGATGTGGGGTTGTATGGACGAAAGCACCGTGAGTATTACCGCGGCATTGCATGCTGCGCTTGCCAGTTCAGCTACACGCTACCTCGATTTGGATGGCAGTTTCGATATTGCAGTCGATTTGGCCACTGGCGGCTTTATTTTGAAGGATGGCTGGTTATATCCAAATGAAAAACCAGGATTGGGAGTAGAATTGATCGAACGTCCTTTTTAAAATTTCCAATATTCCATCAAAAAATGCACAAGGAAAAAGCAATCGTCCTGACCAATGGTCTGCTCGACATTAATCTCGCCAAAACCGCGCACGGCTTGCTTCGTGGCACCGAGCGATTCGAAGTTTTAGCAGTTATTGATTACAAACACGCTGGCAAAGATGCGGGTGAAGTGATGGATGGTAATTATCGAAATGTTCCAGTCTATGCTTCTGTCGAAGAGTATTTTCAAAAGGGCGGCGAGCAGCCTGTCTGGTGCGTGATTGGCGTGGCATTGCCAGGAGGTAAATTGCCCGACGATTTTCGGGGCGAATTAAAAGACGCTATCCTGCATAAATGCTCTATTGTCTGTGGTTTGCACACTTTTTTAAGTGAGGACCCAGAGTTTATAAGGCTTGCCGAGGAAGAAGGCGTTCGCTTGCTCGATGTTCGCAAACCCAAGCCTCGCCACGAACTGCATTTTTGGAGCGGGGAGATTTATGCTGTCAAACAACCCATCATTGCTGTGTTGGGCACGGATTGCGCGATTGGAAAACGCACGACCTGTCGCTTTCTGATGGAAATGTGTCAACGCAATGGCATTTATGCGGAGATGATTTATACTGGTCAGACCGGCTGGATGCAAGGCTACAAACACGGTTTTATTTTTGATTCTACAGTGAATGACTTCATTAGTGGTGAGTTGGAACACGCGGTAGTACAATGCGCGCGCGAATCCAATCCTGATTTGATTTTGCTCGAAGGGCAGTCCGCCTTGCGCAATCCGACGGGTCCGGCTGGCGCTGAGTACTTGCTTTCCGCCAATGCCAAAGGCGTGATTCTGCATCATGCGCCTGGGCGCGAATGCTACGAAGGTACAGAAGAATGGGGCTGTAAAATCCAATCCATCGAAAGCGAAATCGAATTGATCAAATTATATGGTTCGCAAGTTATTGCTGTCACTTTGAATGGCGAACACCTGACGCTGGAAGAATTAAAATCCCACCGCGATCATCTTCAAGAAAAACTGCGGCTTCCAGTCGTGATGCCACTCGAAGAAGGTGTAGATGGATTGCTGCCTGTGATCAAAGATTTTATGGCAAAGTAGCACCGAATGGCAATCGGCGTTAACTTTGTATTATGAAATCCTACTCCCTACACGAACTCAATGAATACATCCGCCGCATCCTGGCGCTCAATCTGCCGGAAGCGCTCTGGATTCGCTGCGAAATTATGCAACTGAGCGAAGCGCGAGGGCATTATTTTCTGGAATTGGTGCAAAAATCAGAGGAAAGCGATGAGATTGTAGCACAAGCCTCGGCCGTGATCTGGCAAAGCATTTTCCGACAGTTGCGCAGCAAAATAGGACTGGTAATCAACGACTTACTCCAAGAAGGCATCGAGGTGCAAATCAAAGCCAAAGTAGATTTTAACGAACGCTACGGTTTGAAACTCATCGTCGAAGATATTGACCCCGCTTACACCCTCGGTAAGCTCGAAATGCGCCGCCAGCAAACGATTGAGGCATTGCAACAGGCTGGTTTGATCGGCAAAAACGCTACCCTACCCTTGCCTTTGGTATTGCAAAGAATCGCCATATTAAGTTCGGAGCGAGCGGCCGGTTATCAGGATTTTTTACAACACTTGAAACAAAATAGCTATGGGTATAAATTTGTATATAAGCTCTTTGCAAGCGCTATGCAAGGTGATTTGGTAGAATCAGAAATGCTAAAGCAATTAAAAAGCATCGAGCGGCAAAAAGAGGATTTTGACTGCCTAGTCATCATTCGCGGCGGCGGCGCACGCCTGGATTTGGCTGCGTTTGACAGTTTCAATTTATGCAAAGTCATTGCAGAATGCTCGTTACCAGTATTTACAGGCATTGGACACGATGTAGATGAAACGGTGCTTGATCTGGTAGCGCATTCATCCTTGAAAACACCAACCGCTGTAGCAGACTTTTTAATTAATCGCAATGCACTTTTTGAAACTGCCTTGGTCAATTACGGGCAACGTTTACGCGTTTTTTCTTTACAA
Organism: Saprospiraceae bacterium; assembly: GCA_033761835.1. Classification (GTDB taxonomy): domain Bacteria; phylum Bacteroidota; class Bacteroidia; order Chitinophagales; family Saprospiraceae; genus JADJNW01. The sequence continues at coordinate 17,471 of JANRME010000056.1, read as the reverse complement.
AGCCTTAAAAATCAGTCGCTTTTATTGCAAAATTTGAAACAAAGATTGCAATTTCGCTCGGATAGAAAAATGATGGAAGCAAAACGAATGCTGGATTTTATTAAAATAGAAATTCCGCGTTTAACTTCATTTCAAATCCGAACTTCGGAACAACATATAGAAAAATTTTCTAAAATTGTAGCATTGATGAGCGTTGAGGCGACTTTAAAACGAGGATTTACCATTACCAAAAAGAACGGACAAGTATTACATTCTGCCAAAAACATTACAAACGGAGATACGATAATTACACATTTTGCCGACGGTGACATCAAATCAAAAGTAGATCAGTAAATGGAAAATATGACTTACGAAGCAGCATTACTGGAATTGCAGCAAATTGTAACCGCGCTGGAATCCGGCGAAATCGGAATCGATGAGCTTTCAACAAAAACCGAGCGCGCGGCTGCACTGATTCGCTTTTGTCAGGAAAAATTGCGTAAGACCGAAGAACAGGTTAATAATCTTTTTGAAAATGATTAAAAATTTATTATAGAGATAGTAGAAACTGCATCGTGTCTACCCCATCGGCATAGTCCCACAGTTCAGGCGATTGCGCTTTTCCAAAAGGCAATGTAGGAATTTGGAGCAAATTATCTTTTGCTATTACGCATTGAATTTCTTCTGCATGGGTTTGAATTTCTTCTTCAACCGTTTTTATATCATCATAAAATTCATAATGAAGCCCAGCAATACGCGATTGCAAGGATTTATCTTCGGTGAGAATGATACAGCCTGTTGACAAATGAGGCGTTTTATTTAAAATATACAGCGCATAATTATAATCGAAATTATTTTTGTATTTATCATTTAATACAACTTCCCTAAATTCGTGCAAAGCCTCTAATAACAGTGTAAAATCATACCCTTTGGGTACATAAATTTTAGACACATTCCGACAGCCCAAACCGTAATATTGAAATATATCGTATCCTAAATTCTTTAATTCTTCTTGTGTTTCCGAGCCTGTCAGCACAGCTATAGCATTACGGTTTTTGCGAATGATATTGGGTACTTTCCCAAAATAAGCTTCAAAATACCGGGCCGAGTTATTACTTCCTGTCGCAATAACTGCATCATAGTCTTTTAAAAAATCTACAATTTCAAAATAAAATTTAGTATTTTTATTTAGTTGTTCTAATAATTTAAATAAATAAGGCAGTAAATAAGGGTCTTTATCAGAAAGCTTGATAAGTGCCTTGTGTCCAGCAGCAAAAACGCATAATACATCATGAAATCCCACCAACGGAATATTGCCAGCCATTACCAATCCAACCGTTTGCGGTGTAATATTATCATCGATACGATAATGATCGAGCCATTGGCGAAGCTTATTTTCATCTAAAAATTTTTCAGCTATCGCTTTTATTGCTTTCTTCTGATTTTCAACAGTAAACCATTTATTATGATAATAATTGCGATGCATGATCGCATTAAGGTATTCATCGTCACTGCGCAGGTGTTCGCCGAGTTTTACCAAAACCGCTATCCGTTCCGACAATCTCATCGGTTGGTTTGTTGCCATTCTTTCACGTTGTTGTCCAATGCTGCTTTGCGTCCTGCTATGTAATTTCTCCATTCGTTTAAAGCATTTTCAAAATCTCTCGGCAAATCCGATTCAAAAAACATTTCTTTACCTGTACCCGGATGAATAAAACCCAAGGATTTAGCGTGTAAACCATGTCGGGGCAAAACAGTAAATGTATTTTCAACAAATTCTTTATATTTGGAAAAAATAGTTCCTTTTACAATCCGGTCGCCGCCATAGCGCTCATCGTTGAATAAGGGATGCCCGATATACTGCATATGCACTCGAATTTGATGGGTACGCCCGGTTTCCAAATTGCATTGCACCAAACTCACATAATACATTCTTTCCAGCACTTTATAATGCGTTACTGCCCATTTCCCGCTCTCTCCTTCCGGAAAAACGGTGAACTGATGCCGAAAGCGCGGATGCCGCCCAACATTGCCTGTGATAGTACCTGCATCTTTTTCTGGTTCACCCCAAACCAGTGCATAATAAGTGCGTTCGATTGTATGATTGAAAAATTGTCGCGCTAAATGAGTCATCGCATAATCGCTTTTGGCGACCACCAGCAACCCCGAAGTATTTTTGTCTATCCGATGCACCAAACCCAAGCGATCCTGATAGTTGCCATCCATAATTGGCAAATTCGACTGACCAAAGTGGTAAGCCAGGGCATTGACCAAGGTGCCGCGGTAGTGCCCCACGCCAGGATGTACCACCATGCCTGCAGGTTTGTAAACGACCATTAAATCCTCGTCTTCATAACGAATATCAAGTGGAATACGCTGTGGGACGACGCCCATGCCTTCGCCTGGCGGGCGCGGTATAACTACGGAAATAACCTGACCCGGCTTTATTTTAAAATTGGGCTTAATTTCTTTATGATTAACAAGAATAGAGCCTGACTTGATGGCATTTTGTATTCGATTGCGCGTAGCTTTTTCAAGCCTGTCCATCAAAAATTTATCAATACGAATAGGCGATTGCTTCGGATCCACGTGTATATCATACTGATCGTAGAACTCGTCGGAGTTAAGGTCATCATTTAGTCTTTCGTCTTCCTGCATACCCGAAGTCTTTTGTACCGGCTTCGTCCTTTATTCAAGCTATACCGGAAGTTTTTTGTGCAACTAACAAATTTAAGGGAAGTTTACTACTTCGCAATGAACTTTTTTGTTTTTTTGGCTCTTGTTGGGTAATAGATATTACAATCTCTTATTATTTCAAGCTCATCTAATGCCTATTGTCTAATATCTAACATCTTCAAAAATAATCAATTAACATTCAAAATATTAGAAACAATGCAAAATAAAATTGGTTTTGGATCGCTGTGTGTACACGAACTACCGAGTAAAAAAACGACCGAATCGCATATACTCCCGATCTATGCTACTTCTTCTTTCTCTTTTGATTCCATTGACCAGGGAATTAATATTTTCCAGGGCAAAGAAAAAGGACATGTTTACAGTCGCTATGGCAACCCAACCGTTGAGGCAGTCGCCGATAAAATCGCCTTGCTGGAAGCACATGGTTTAAATATAGAAGCCAAAGCGATTCTGTTCAGTTCCGGGATGTCGGCGATTGCGACATTGGTAATGTCGGTTTTGAAAACAGGTGATAAAATTCTCACACAAGGTAATCTTTATGGCGGTACGACCGAGTTATTTACAAAAGTCTTCCAACCGCTTGGTATTGAGACTATTCTGACAGATTTAAAAGATTTGAATACGGTTGAAAATATTATAAAAAACGATGCTTCTGCAAGGATGCTTTATTTTGAAACGCCCGCCAATCCTACGATGGCTTGTGTGGACATGAAAGCTTTGGCAAATATTGCAAAAAAATACAATCGAATCAGCGCGGTGGACAATACTTTTTGTACGCCTTATTTGCAGCAGCCTTTTGTTTTTGAAGTGGATTATATCGTGCATTCCACGACTAAGTTTTTGAACGGACACGGCAATTCTATCGCGGGCGCACTGGTTGGTCGAGATATAGATATGATGAAAGGGAAAATCTGGCAAACGATGAAGCTGGCGGGTACCAATTGCAACCCCTGGGATGCTTGGCTTATACATAATGGTATGAAAACGCTCGAATTGCGCATGGATCGCCATAGCCAGAACGCACTCGCCGTTGCCCAGTATCTTGAACAACATCCAAAGGTATCAAAAGTGAATTATAATGGGCTTCCCTCCCACCCTGACCATGATTTAGCGAAGCAGCAAATGCGTAATTTTGGTGGAATGCTCAGTTTTGAATTAAAAGATGGTTTGCAGGCAGGGATTGATTTTATGAATAAGATCCAGTTTTGCACCCTTGCCCCTACCCTTGGTGATGTGGATACGTTGATCCTACATCCTGCATCGATGTCACATATTAATATTCCGAAGGAAATTCGCTTGCAAAACGGCATTACGGATGGTTTGGTACGGCTTTCGGTGGGCATTGAAAACGCGGCAGATATTATCGCTGACCTAGATCAAGCATTGGCTTAAAATAAAAGAGTCTTCCCGCCGAATGGCGGGAAGACCTGTACGAATAATTATAATCCCATGAACATATCCGATAACGATGAACCTCTTTTCTATCCCTTCTTTTCTCACTGCTAAAGAGGTCTTAAAAAAAGAAAGTCGCCCTACAATTGGCAGGACGACTTACTACCAACAAATTTATAATCCCATGAACATATCTCAAATTTGAATACCGATCCTTTTGACCGGAAAATTATTCAACGCTGCCACTCTCTTACATTCACGATACAAATATTTAAGTTTTTGCACATTAGAGCAAAGACAAAAATTTCATTTTGTGAAAAAACACTATGTTAGATAAATTAAATAAAGCCCCATTTATTATAGCAATTAAGTTATTAAATGTGAAAAATAGATAAAATTAAATAAAAAATTAAATGCAAAAAAAAAGCCGTTCCGCCTTGACGGCGGGACGACTCACTAGCAATGATTATAATTCCACGAATATGAATAAAGCAATGAATGTCAGTCCTCTAAACGAATTTCGTTTCTACAATATTATAAAATCAAAGATATAGTGCCAAACTTTTTTAAGCCTATTTCCGACACTATGCCTGATTTTATTATCGCAGCACTTCAAATTTCTTGTTTACAACTCCTTTTGGTGTCACAACACTCAGCACATAAATACCATTTTGCAAGTGGCTTACATCCAATTGAGTTCTACGAGCCAGTGTTTTACCAGAGTTGTAAATTACTTGTCCTGTTATATTATAAACAATTACCTGTTCAAATTCTTGCCCTCCATTCAGATGAACATTTAACAAATCATAAGCAGGGTTAGGATATACTTTTACTAAATCTTCCGTAAGTGGTGCATTTTCGATTTCTTCCTCGCTTTGAGGTACGATAAAAATTTGCAGCCCCTGGATATTCATTCCATAAGTTTGTCCTGCGCTATTAGAAGCTACCGAAGTGCCTCCGCCTATATTGATCGACATTGGGTCATCGCCTAGGCGGATACCATTTATATCATCTCTCACAACAAATCGAATCTTACCAATTTCTCCAAAGCCACTAGCAGCTAAGCCACTAGTACGAGTAAATCCAGTTTCAATTAAGCCGCGTTCGTTATTGTGCGACATTTGCAAGAAAGGCGAATTATAAGTCAACCAACTTGATTGTGCATAGTCAATCTGAACACTCTCTTTTTTAATAATCACAGGAAGGTATTCAAATGGAAAAGTAAAACCATACAAATCAACTACTGGATATTCCTCATTCCCCAAAACCATATCTAATTCTACAAGATCACCCGGGTTATAGAAAACATCCCCGTGTAACTCAATCGTATATTTATAGAAAGGTATTTTGGCAGATGTAAGATCGTGTGTATAACCGAAGAAGTTTCGAATTGCCGTCGTATCAAGCGCTGTAAGAATACTATCTCCGTTGGTATCAACGTGTTTGAAATTCAATTCTCCTTCTTCATAAGTCCAATCATTACCCTGCTGGCCATACCATTCAGAGAAATCGACATCAGAACGCGGCACACCAACTGCACCCATCCCAACACCAATTGGCAAAAGGTCTTCCATATTGACCACCCCATCCCGATTGGTGTCACCCGGCCAAATGCAGTCATTAACACAAGAAGCTTGATTATTATTTCTAGTTATATCCAGAATTTCGATTTCTACTTTAATAGATTTTTCGTATGCACACCGTCCTGCATCATCATACACGCAATAAGTAATTTCAAACTCATCAATTCCTGCATTCACATTATCATTAGGAATATACAAAATCAGGTTATTCCCGGCGATGGTTTGATCATTGATAGTAGTATCGCGCTGCCCTTCCAATATAACAGCCTTCCCAAGCTGTCCTTGTGCCTTGATTTTGTACATAAAATTGGAAATCGGCACATCATTACCAATCACCAACGGCGTACGCTTAGGCGTGTACATGAAAAATTTCGTCTGTGAAGGCTCAAAATTACTCACATAAACATAAGCCGTAGCAACTTCTTCTTCTGCACCGCAGCCCGGGGCGTTGATGGAATAAGTAAACCAGTCCACACCTGTGAATCCTGGATTCGGAGAGTAAGTCACAATGCCATCAAAAGCTTCGAGTGTACCATTTTGTGGTTGATCTTTAATCGTGAAACAACCAGAGTCGTAACCATAAAGGTCATTTTCCAATACATTCAATTCGACTATGGTTTCCGGCGAGGTATAAGCTTCATCATCAAACGCCATCATATTCTTCTCAGCATCAATGACCACTACTTCCACCACCTTATTTATAAGGCCATTATTCAGTCCAATGTAATCTTTGCCCACAAAATCTTGATTAGGATAGTATTGAGGTGCATCGCCACTATCATCATATGCACCGTTACCAGGGGCGCTGGTAACGCTAAAAGTATTCGGAACAAGTATTACTTGTGCATTATTCTTTTTGGTGAAAACCCGAAGCGTATCGCTCAGATTCGTGTTATCTCCAAGCACTTGAATCGTCACCGTTCCGTTATCGCATAAACCAGCACCATTGCAAACGACATAATTAATATACGCAACTCCTTCAAAATCAGGTTCTGGTGTGAATTCTATCGTCGAAGCACCTGGCTGGAAAGTAGCGTTACCGTTATTAGTCAGTGGAATTACAGTAAGATTTTTGACACCATTACTACTAATATCGTTACTGAGCACATTTATAGAAACAGGCGTATTTTCTGTACCGAAAGCGTAGTCGTGGTTGGCAATAAGTTGATTTGTTTTGACTTCGATGGTATATTCTCTGATATAAGAGGTAAGAGATACAGGAGAATAGGTAAATCTGAAACGATCAGTACCAACAAATCCAACATTTGGAGTATAAGTTAACTCATATTTATTACTGCTGATTAGTTTCCAGGCTGCATTCCCATTTTGAGGAGTAGGTGTTCCCCATTGTGGAGGGAAATAAGAAGTGAAAGTATCTTTCACCGCTACACCCTCGAAGGTTGAGAGGCTAACACGATCCAACTGCCCCCAGGCAGAAATGGAGCAGGCTAAAAAGAAGAACAATAAAAAACGCTTTCGTCGTAAAAATACATTCATGGTTCGTGGATTTTGTCATTGCTATTTTATAATCGTGGCTTTTCCTTTCGACTTAAAAAAATACCTATAGCTTCACATTTGTGAAAAAAAGTTTGCTTTATTCATATCGTTTCTCTTGAAATATCGTTACAAAAATAGTGCCAGTTCAAAATAAAAAGAGAAACCAGATAACCACCAAATGTGAATTTATTCTTATTCGTGTTGTATATTTGGAAAGTAAAAATACTTTCGCACCGCTAAGATAAGAAAAAACTTCCGATATGCGCAATAGCAAATTGTATTGGATTCTTCAACAATTCGACAAATATGAGCAAAATCGGCTCAGAAAATTTTTGCAGTCGCCATATTTTAATCGCAGCGAAGCTATTATTTCTTTGTTTGAACATCTAACCGAGCATATCAACGACCAAAATGAAAATGAAATCGAGAAAGAAGATTTGTGGAAAAAAATTAATTCGGATGTTTGTTATGACGATGTCCGCTTCCGTAAGTATTGTTCCGACCTTTTTAAATTGATTGAAGATTTCCTTTCGTTACAAGTCTATGAAAATAAGGAGTTTAACAAAGCTGTTAACTTGCTTGAAGCCATAGGAAAAAGGAAATTGGATCGCATTCGAGGCAGTGCTATCAAAAACGTGAAACGATTGTCGGATATGACCTTTCTACGATCTTCCGATTATTATCTTGAACAGTTTCATTTTCAAAAAAACTACTACGAACTACACAAACATGATCGAACTTCCAAGACCAATATCGAGGAAATCAACAGAAATCTTGACGGCTTTTACATTTCAGAAAAACTGCGTTATTATTGCCTTAGCCTCGGTCAGCAGAAAGTTGCTGCACATATTTATAGTATTGAATTTGTCGAAGAAATTATTGATTATGTGCGAGAGGGAGGCTTTGAAAATATCCCTTCTATCGCGGTGTATTACCAAATTTTGTTAATGGAAAAAGATGGGGAAAACCTGGAGCACTACTTCAAACTCAAGCAATTGCTGGAAATCAATGGTTTGAAATTCCCGCGGGAAGAAGCGGAAAGTATGTATGGTTTTGCATTTAATTATTGCGTAAGCAAAATCAATCAGGGTGATCTTCAGTTTCAGAACGAATTATTTGACCTTTATAAAGATTCACTTTCTAAGGAAATTATTATCGTAGAAGGCGAGCTCTCTCCTTGGGATTTCAGGAATATCACTACCATCGCACTTCGCTTAGGTGAATATGACTGGGTTGCCAGTTTTATTGAAAAATTCCAACTATATCTACCCGAGTCCTTCCGAGATAATGCTGTGAAGTATAATCTTGCACAGGTGTATTTTTATCAAAAAAAATATGACGAAGTAAAATCTTTGTTACAAGAAGTTGTTTTTGAAGATTTTTCTTACAATCTTAATTCCAAAGTAATGCTTTTGCTTACCTACTACGAAACAGACGAAATCGAGCCTTTATATTCCCTTTTTGAAAGCTTCCGTACCTATCTGAATCGGCATAAAGATATACCATTGGCTCGTCGACAAAGCTTTGCAGAATTAATTAAATATACCAAAAAGCTAACAAAATTAATTCCTGGTGACAAATTAGCAACCCAAAAATTAAAGGCGGAGATAGAAAAAGCAAAAAATGTAGCCAGCCACAGTTGGCTGATGGAAAAAATCGCTGAATTGGAGTAACTTTACACGACCAATTCAATCCTTGCACTCACAAAGCTCAACACGCATGAACAGAAGAAATTTCCTTCAACAATTTGGTACGGGTACATTGCTCGCAGGCGCAGGTACATTCCCTTTGCGCGCATTGGCCGTCGAAGCCGACATTCTGAAATTGACCATTCTGCATACCAATGATGTGCATAGCCGCATCGAGCCTTTTCCGATGGACGGTAGTCGCAATCAAGGATTGGGTGGCGCGGCCCGACGTGCGGCATTGATTCAGAAAATCCGAGGAGAAGAACAGCACGTTTTGCTATTGGATTCCGGTGATATTTTTCAAGGAACACCTTATTTTAATTTTTACGGCGGCGAATTAGAGTTGAAACTTATGTCGCAAATGGGCTACGATGCTGCAACCATTGGCAATCACGACTTTGACGCGGGTATTGATGGTTTGTACAAACAATTACCGAATGCCAATTTTCCACTCATCAGCAGCAATTACGATTTTTCTAACACCATTATGAATGGCAAAACCCTGCCCTATAAAATTTTTAAAATCGAACAAATAAAAGTCGGTGTGCTGGCCGTAGGCATTGAGTTGGAAGGTCTGGTGCCCAAAGCCTTGTACAAAGAAACGCAATATCTCGACCCACTCACCAATGCCAATCGCGTAGCTGCTCATCTGAAAAATGATGAAAAATGTGATTATGTCATTTGCCTTTCGCACTTGGGCTATAAATATAGCGATAGCAAGATTTCTGATATTGTATTGGCGCAGAATAGTCGAAATATTGACTTGATTTTGGGTGGGCACACGCATACTTTTATGGATCAACCCGATCTCATTAGCAATCAAGATGGGGCTCCCGTGCTTGTCAATCAAGCCGGTTGGGCAGGCATTATGCTTGGCAGGCTCGACATTTTCTTTGAGCGAAACCGCAAAAATCGCTGCGAAAGCTGTCAAAATATCTTTGTAAGCACAAGGGCAAGAAAAGTGAATAATTAAAATAAAAATCTGTTTTTCAAATAATTAACACGCACCAACAAATATTCAAAAACCTTGAAAGACCTTTGTTAAATAACAGTTTCAGGCTTTTTCTATTTTTGAAATAAGTAAAAAAAAAATATAAAGGAAAGTTTTCAACAGGTGTTCCAATTCTAAAAATTTTTTCTCACCTTTGTAGTCCTTCGCTTTTCTGAAAAGCATCTCATGATTGGAGCTCCTATCGAATTAAATGCAGCGATATCTGCATTATGTCTAACTTTCTGATACTTCCAAAATTGCGTAAGCTAAGCAGGGCAACCTATTTTATTTGTTTTTGTCAAATTTTACAACATTGGAAGAATGACAAGAGATTTTGCTACAGTCTGGGATAGCTGTCTGCGAACTATACGTGGGACTGTAAATCCGCAAAGCTTTAGAACCTGGTTTGAACCCATAAAACCTGTTCGCTTAGAGAACAATGCACTTACGATTCAGGTGCCAAGTATTATTTTTTACGAATGGCTGGAAGAACACTATGTAGATGTGCTAAAAACCTCTATTCGTAAAGAACTCGGTGATCGAGGTCGTTTGGAGTATCAAATTCTTACAGCTACTCCAAAAGACGCCAGCCGCAGCAATGGCAATGGCGTACAGCATTCAGATGCTTATATTCCGGGTATCGTGGATACCGAGAATATTAAAAATCCATTTGTAATACCTGGCATCCGAAAAACGCGGATTGACCCACAACTCAATGTGCAGCACACCTTTGTTAATTACATCGAAGGAGACTGCAATCGCTTGGCGCGTTCTGCGGGGTTAGCTATTGCCAAAAAGCCCGGAGGTACTTCTTTCAATCCATTATTTATATATGGCGATACTGGCTTGGGCAAAACCCATCTGGCTCATGCGATTGGCAATGAAGTTCGAATGCGTTTCCCCGATAAAACAATTTTGTATGTAACATCTGATAGCTTTACCAATCAGTTCATTCAAGCTTTGAAGAACAATGCGATCAACGATTTTGCTAATTTTTACCAAATGATTGATGTGTTGATCGTGGATGACATTCATTTTTTGTCGAATAAGCAAAAAACTCAAGATATTTTCTTCCAGATTTTCAATCAGTTGCATCAAGGCGGCAAGCAAATTGTGCTTACATCCGACCGACCGCCCAAGGACTTAGATGGTATCGAAGAACGCTTAATCTCACGCTTCAAATGGGGTTTGTCTGCTGATTTGCAATCGCCTGATTTAGAGACACGTATCGCAATTATGGAAGCTAAAATGGGCGAGGAGGGCATAGAAATACCGTCAAACGTCGTAGAATATATATGTTATAATATTCAAAACAACATCCGCGAACTGGAAGGTGTATTGGTGTCTCTTGTAGCACAATCTTCTCTCAATCAACGAGAAATAGATTTAGACTTAGCAAAAGAAGTTATCAAAAACTTCGTTTCTCAAATCAACAAGGAAATCACACTCGATTTTATTCAAAAACTGGTAGCAGGGCATTTCAATGTGCAGGTTGAAAAATTGCAAGGCAAAACGCGGAAGCGCTCCATTGTGATTGCACGTCAACTCTCGATGTACTTAGCTAAGAATCTGACCGATAAATCGCTGAAAGCTATCGGCGATATATTTGGTGGCCGCGACCACAGCACCGTGATTTATTCTTGCAAAACCGTGCAGGATTTAATGGAAACCGATGCGGTATTCAAGGACACTGTTGCTGAATTAGAAAAGAAAATCAAAATGAGTTTAAACGAAAAATAGACTTAAAGGAACTTTTTCTCGCACCTAATCCTTTGTAAAAGAACGCTGGGCAGTTATCGTTAAAAAAATACCGATAACTGCCTTGTAAATTAGAAAGGGTTTCTATACATTTGCAGTCGCTTTAAAGAAAGCGGATTTTGTACTATCTGGTGAGATGGGTGAGCGGCTTAAACCAACAGTTTGCTAAACTGTCGTACTGGAAACGGTACCGCGGGTTCGAATCCCGCTCTCACCGCCACTTGTACCAAATTAGAAGTACGAAGTCAAAAATTGAAAACAGTGGGAATGGATTTGATGTCGAATTTATACTCACTTATAATTAAAAATTAAATATATCTCGGGGCGTAGCGCAGTCCGGTTAGCGCACCTGCTTTGGGAGCAGGGGGTCGAGAGTTCGAATCCCTCCGCCCCGACACTGAAAATCAAGGAGTTATGAACGAAAGTTTGTAGCTCCTTTTTCTTTTGCACGCCATTTGCACGCAAATACAGGTCTTTTTTGGGCTTTTTTGGTGTCATTTGAACCCAAAAAATATCTTGAAAAAATTTCTCTCCATTCGTCGAAAATTTTCTAAACCCAAAAATTGCCCTCAATTTTGGAATTGGTAATTACAATTTTTTTTAATTGTGAAACCCCCTACTCCCAAAATTTTCCTTAATTTTCAGTTGAAAATAAACACCTGCTTTTCATGCCTGATTTTGGTTCCCGATTAGAAGTTATTTGCCTGGAATCCGAAGCATTTTATGCTTTGGTGGAGGAAGTCGTTGACCGCCTAAAAGAAAAACAAGGGATAGCTCATGACAAATGGATTGATGATGAAGAAGCCATGCGGTTACTTCGCATTAGCTCCAAAACCACTTTACAGAAATACCGCGATGAAGGATTCATTCGCTTTAGCCAGCCCAGCAAAAAGCTGATTTTGTATGATCGGGATTCAATCAATGAATTTTTAGAGAAAAACTCAAAAGACACTTTCTAATGAGCCAGAATGCCACATTCATAAAAGCCTTTAACGCTGGTTATTTACTTGAGAAGTATGTACCCAAACTTTCCAAGCTGATTTCAAATAGCCTCAAAGATAATGCTACTGCATTTGCACAAGGTTTCTCGGCTGGAAGTAAGCAATATTTGGAGGAACAAACCCCAAAAAAATCCAGGCTTTTGGAAAAACTGAAGGCTGATGCAAGTAAATCTCCGATACCTACTAAAGAGAAAAAAACGCCTGATAAGGAAATCTAAACTTCTAATAATTTCTTTTTTAGAAAATTGATAAAAGCCCCGTCCACATTATCCGGTTTAAAATTTGATTTCTTGCTACTATCCATAAAATCTTGCTCAAAAGCATAAATATCTAATCGCTTACCAGAATCTTGTATTAGCTTTTTTCCGCTCTCGATGGCAGATGAAGAAATCGCAATGCGATGTTCATTTAAACCCAAATTGGGTAAAAAATTACTAATGTGCATGGAAGAAATCAAACTATCACTTTTTTGGGATGAAGTGATAGGAAGCACATTTTCAACTTTTCCTTCCATCCGTTCTTTTCTTCCGGTTTTAGGTCGCCCAAGTTCTTCTACTGCTGCAATCTGCGCCCCAATATCGGTTTTCTTCTGCCAGGAGAATTTAATATGGGTAATCGCCCTGCCCGTTCGGATCGGTTCAGCCGTGATTTCATATTCGGTCAAAAAAGAAACTTCTTTCACAGCGGGTTTAAGGGCTTTATCGTTCAAATGCCCAAATGATTTCAGCTTGTTTTTCCCAACGCCAATTAACGACCTTGTTTCTTCTACCGTAAGCGTTTCATCTGTCACATATTGCAGGTTCTTTCTCTTTTGTAAAAACTCATAAAGTGCAAGGCTGTATTTACTAGATAATTCAAACATTACTTTGGTATGTAGTCGCGCAAAAATCTGGGTATCCTTGATAATTTTTATTAATTCTTCAGGAAAGGAATACTCTACTTGCCCACCATTATCTTCAATTTCATTCGTTCCCATCAATTGTATTTGTCGGGTAGCCGGAGCGCCATTTTTGTTATTCCTGATTTTAATAATCACAATTGCTGACATCAGCCTCCTAAAAGAAGCCTTGATGTCCTGATTATTACTATCTACATATTTGGTAAGGTCTTGGCGGGTAATAATATGCTTGGTTCTTGTTGTAATGTTATTCCAGGCATTGCCAATTAAAAGATTATAAATCCTTCGGTCTTGCAGGGTAAGCGGGGTCATTTCCACAATATCAACCAGTTCTTCCGGTTTCACAATAGAAGAAAGATCGTCGGGAACGACTGGAAAAAAATTCTTTGGTTGAGGTTCATTCATACTCGTGTATAATCTCACAAAATCACTTCTTGTAAAGTGATTTTGTGATTAAATCTTCTATTTTATTATCACTTAAGCCCAAAAAAGTGATTTTTAGGTGTAAGATTTAAAAACACCTCATCCCAAAAAAGTGATTTTAATTCATTTAAATTCTCTTTAATTTATCCCAAATAAGTGATAATTCCTCCCAAATAAGTGATTTTCATATCCCAATTAGGTGATTCCATTTCCCAAATAAGTGATAATTCGTCCCAAAAAGGTGATTTTAAACCGAAAAAACCTAGCATTTCCGCCCTTTTCCGCGTCCCGAACACAGAACAAAAGAACTATTAAAAGAACACAGAATAGCCCTACCCTCCGCAAAACTTTGTTTTGCTTCGCCCAATGCCTAACGGCATTGCCTTTAATAGGAGTTCGCTAACGCTCACAGATTTTTATATTTTGCTGTTGAAAAGAAAATTTATAAAGAAGTTTAAAAATATGGCACTATGCCATGATTAAATATGACATAGGTTTCTTTAAATCTTTATTTCTTTATTTTCAACAGCGTGTTTAATTAACAACAAAATGTAATAAATCTTTAAATCTTTATTTCTTGTATTCTTTATTTCTTTACTCTCACCTCCCTGCTCATTAGAATAAACTCATTCATCAAATTAAGGAGTTTATTTTGAAAATCGGTGTTCTTTCTCAAAAAGGCGGGGTCGGCAAATCAACCATTTCCAGGTTGCTTGCCGTTGAATTTGCCCGCAACAAATGGGCAGTAAAAATTGCCGATATGGATTTATCGCAAGGCACGGTCACCGAATGGAATCGCACCCGTATGGAAGCCGGATTAGAGCCAAAAATTGCCGTTGAGCAATTTATGAATGTAAAAGATGCCGTAAAACAAGAAGATTATTACGATTTGGTTATTTTTGATGGCGAGCCTCATTCCACCAAAAAAACATTAGAAATCGCTTCCATTTGCGATTTTGTCATTCTACCCACCGGTGTAACGGTGGATGATTTATTCCCAACTATTAAACTTGCTCATGAACTCAAAAAATATGGCATAGATAAAAAGAAATTTGGTATTGCCCTTTCAAGAGTTGGGGATAGCGAATCAGAAATTGCAGGAGCAATTGAATATATCAACGATGCGGGGTATCATTTCTTGGGCACTATACAAGAAAAAACCTCCATCGGTCAAGCACATGACTCCGGCAGAGCCGCTAATGAAACCAATTTTAAATCGGTGAATAAAGCCATAGATAAATTTATACAAGCAATCGTAAAACGTACAAAAGAATAGAGGGATTATGGTAAAAATAGCAGCACCAGCAAGGCAAAGAAAAGGCGCACCTCCTGCGGAAGAAGTGGCAAGTGTTAATCTAACTAAAATCAGTGATACCGATTTGGTGGCGATTAATTTTAAAGTTCCGGCAGCATTTCGTAAAACTTTTAAGCAATATGCCGCAGAACTGGGAGTTCCAATGACAGATTTACTGATAAAAGCCGTTGAAGAATTTAGAAAACGTAATTAAAGAAATCTTTATTTCTTTAATTATTTATATCTTTCATTCTTTATGAATAGCGAACAGGCAAAAAAAATATCACTTCCCGATTTAATGGCTCGCCTTGGCTATCAACCTACCCGAATTTTAAAAGGTGGCACTGAATACTGGTTTTTATCACCTTTCCGGTCAGAAGCGGAGGCTTCCTTTCACACTTCTTTTTTAGGTGGTAAATGGATTTGGAAAGATTTTGGAGATATTGGCGGAACGGTAATCGATTTTGTAATGCGTCATGAAAATTATACTAAAGTTCACGAAGCTTTATCATTCCTGGATAAATTCTATCAAAATAAACCTTATAAAAATAATAAAAAGCAAGTTGTTCTTTTTTCTTTTCAACAGCAAGAAGCTCTTGAAAATTCAGCCGAGCCAACTTTGCAATTAGAGCAAACCACGCCGCTTCATTACACGCTTACTTATTTGACCGAAACCAGAAAGATAGACCCCGCCATTGCAAACCAATATTTGGTTGAAGTTCATTTTATGAATAAAGAGAACGGCAAATCCTATTTTGCCGCCGGAATTCAAAACAGGGCAGGGGGATTTGAAATCCGCAATCAATATTTCAAATCTTGCGTTGGCAAGAAAGACCTCACTTTTATAAAAGGTGAAAAACCTGGCACTGATGTTCTGATTTTTGAAGGTTTTATAGATTTTCTAAGCTATCTAACCGATAAAAATATCTTAATCCCAGACCAAGATACCATTATTCTAAACTCCGTTTCTTTTGGGCAAGAAGCCTTGGCATTCATCAAAAAAACATCCTATATAAAGATTTTAACTTTTTTCGATAATGATAAAGCAGGGAAAAATTTACTGGAAGTTTTCCGGCAGGAACTTGGGCAAGAAAAAGTCTATCCGATGAATTTTCTCTATGAAGATTTCAGGGATTATAATGAAAAACTGGCACTAAAGAAATAAAGATTTATTTATTTCTTTAAATCTTTAAGCCGTCATTGCAAGTTCATACCATTTTTCTTTAGCGAAAATCGCTTCCACGTCTTTTTTAAAAGTAGCTACATCAAAGTTACTTATTTCTTTAATGCTATTCAATTTATCAATGCCCTGTAAATAAATAGCCTCCATTATTTTGATGGTTTCTTCTTCCGTGGCATTTTCTATTACTTCATTCGGTATCACAATTGAAATATCCGCTTCCTTTTTGGTTTTGTCAAATATTACCACCGGCTCATAAAACCCGTCAGGCTTAGTTACAATGTAAGTGAATAAGAACCTTTTCAGCCCATTCCCATATTTTGCTAAATCAATATTTTCATATAATGCGTAAATAAAAGGGGTAACATTGATTTTGGGGTAATACTCATGCCATACCCTACCGGATACATATATTTGCCTGTCTTTAGGTAATAATTTCATTATCGGTCAATTTTATTCCCCGGCGGACGGGGAAGTATAAAACTCCTGTTTCGCGCCTCTGGTAACAAGGGATAGTTGAATATCTTTGTTTTTTCCATCGCTTCACACTCAGCAATATTTCCTGTAAACTCTACCACATAAATCAAGTCATCCGCTCCATAATTTCCATCCGGGTAGCGTCCTTTTTCACCTAATTTGGTCGAGCCATACCGCCAAACATTCCCTATATACAAAAATATGGTAGTTTTCCCATCGGGGCAAGAATAGCACGGAAAATATCCGTCCGCAGTAGCACGGAGTGCATATTGCTCCGCTTTGTTTATTTCGTCAATTGCCTTTTGCAACTCCGCCTCTCTTTCCGGGTGCAGCGTTGCACTACCGTCAGGGTGAACAACAATGGGGGATTTATCTCTCCAGGAATTAGTCAGATAAGCACCACTTATGCCACCAACAATCAGTATAAAAAGCAAGAGGTATAAACCAAAATTAGATTGCTTTTTCGGTTCCGTAGAATCTGGAACAGGCTTTAAGTGCGGATTCTTCCTCTTGGAATCGGAGCTTGGGTCAAACATAGGTGTTTACTCATTTGGGTATCCAAATTTAAGCTATAAAATTCGTATTCATAAAGAAATAAAGAATTCTTTAAATT
>JANRME010000055.1:0-6358 GCA_033761835.1 Saprospiraceae bacterium | reverse complement strand
TCAAGCGTATAACGTCATTGGTGGTCTCAATTTTGGGTTGAACAAACGCCAGGAAAAAATTGAGTTGTTTGCATCTTTTGGTGCGGTGGTGGACAGCGTTTTTTATAATCTTCCACCATCGGATTCCATTTTCACATTGAGTTTGCTCCTACCAACTTTGGACAACAGCGACCCCGAAAACTGGGAAATTCGCGCTGGATCCGGCTCGCCAAATGCAGCTAATCCTTATTTCCTGGAAAGTAGGATTCGCACGATGCAAAAAGAGTGGCTGGAAATTGGCATATCAGCTGGTGTAGTGATGCTGTGTTTAGTATTATTGGTGTTGCGACACCGAAGGATTTTATAATTATTCCAGTAATTCCGATAATTTCACTTCAAATTCAGGCAGAACATCTCCACCTGTAAGCATTTTATCAAACGATACAATCTCTTCGTTACTATCTGCTTTGTAAATAGTGGTTTGTTGCAAAACAGGATCGATCAGCCAGGCAAGCTGGCAGCCGCATTCCATGAATTCAGCGATTTTGTCTTTGATGGGTTGCAAGTTATCACTGGGCAAGCGCAACTCCATGATAAAATCCGGTACAATGGGCGCAATTTTTTTTTTCTGAAGAATCAAAGGTCTTTCCTGATTTATATTTTCTATTCCAATTTACGAGTTCAGCACTAAAATCTATATTAAATTTGTTTGCCTCAGAACCTGTTGGTGACATAATGATAATTTCTCCTGTTGAACTGCGCTCTATTTTTAAATCCCGGTTGATTTGACAAAACTCTCAAAAACTACTCTTCCCTCATCCCTTTCCCTGGAAAGGCGAGTGCTACGATTCCCTCAAACTTGCTTGCAACCGCTGTCATTATTTACTCTTTTTCTACAAATATACAAAAATAAGCCTGCTTTATTGCTTTGCTTTTTGCAAAATCAGCGCTTCTAGCTGTTCCCATTTGTAAATCTGAAAGGTTCGATCATCCGACATCGCTATAAAAAAGCCTTTTGGGTACAAATTGCCAAAAGCAATATTGGTCACTTCCGAGCCATCGCTTTCATTGGTTGAAACCGGAATAATTGCGACTCGTTGATGAGGGCTTTCACGCGTAAACACATGGAAACGATTGGACTGTTGGTCGGATACGAGGATATAGCCCGTCCGCTCGCTGGTAGTGTAAATAGAAATCCCTTCGTGATCTTCCGTAAAATCTTTACTTGCAAAAAGCGCCAGCTCGCTATTACTACTGTCAGGATCAGCATAATATTTCCGCACGCCAGCCCCTTCATCAGAATAATAAACATAACCTAAAGCATCGTCCACCGCGATGGATTCAATTTCTTTGGTGCCTTTAAAGGCGCCAAACTTGCGCACTGCTTCACCCTTCACAATGTTGGTGCTGTCTACATTCAAACGATATTGCCAAAGATAAGCACCATCCGGCCCAATCTTTCTACCCACAATAGCAAAAACCTCGCCTGTATTTGCTTTTTTGTAAAGCCCAATGCCCATCGGCTCTCGTTCTGTTACACCTTCAAATACCTCGATACCACCATTGTCAATATATTCCATTTCGGGCAGCTTCAGTACCCTTATTTTATTGATGCCGCGTTCCGTGTACACCGCAATATCCATGCGTTGGCTATCTGGCATCATCAGTCCATATTCTACATCAATATTGTTGGGGCGTTTCAAACCGGTGATGCTTTTTTGCAATTTACCTTTCAAGTCAAAAATGTAAACCCCTCCATTTTCATCGCCTTTGTCTGTGCCGAGAATGAGACTTTGCATTGGATCATTGGGATTCACCCAAATAGCGGGATCGTCCGTGTCAATCAGGGTTTGTTCGGTGACAAAATCAGGCTTTAAGGCATTAGGATTCGTTTGATAGCAAGTGTAAAAGAAAAATAGAGAAAGAGAAAGTAAGAGAATTTTGAATGCTTTGAACATCGGGTTTCCAATTTTAAACAAAGGTAACTTGTGCCTCCTCTTCCATTGGTTATGCGAACGTTAAGTTGAAGTTATTTTATTGTAAATCAATTATTTCATAAAACAAAAGGGTGTTATCACTTAAGCAATAACATCCTTTTATATGCAATATATCTGATATTTAGTTTTTTCCCAACTGCCGCAGATGCGCCACGTGCGAAGCAATCGCCATGCGGGTTTTGGGGTATTCGATATAACGGACGCCGTATTCGGCGCAAGCCTGTTTGATAATTTTGCTGATCGCAGGATAGTGAATATGTGAAATCTGTGGGAACAAATGATGCTCGATTTGATAGTTCAAACCACCTACCAGCCAGGTAATGATTTTATTCTTTGTGGCAAAATTAGCAGTTGTACTCAATTGGTGAATCGCCCATTCATCTTCGATTTCATTTTTGGGCTGAACAGGGACAGCGAAATTGGTGTCTTCTACAACGTGCGCCAACTGGAATACCATACTAAGCACTAAACCTGTAATCATGCCGTATATCACAAAACCAATGACCCAAGGCAGGAAGCCAACCATGTATATTGGAATGATTACAAACAAAGCGATATGCAATAATTTGAAAACCCAAAAAACGATATGCTCCTTCAAATCCATTGGTTTAATTGGCATATTGCCTACCTTTTTGGTGAAATATTTCTCGTAATCGGTAAAAAATATCCAATACAAATACAAAAGCGAATATGCCATCCAAAAATAAAGATGCTGATAACGGTGCATCTTATAATATTTCTGGGTTTCGCACATCCTCAGGAAAGGGCGCGCATCAATATCATCATCCACCCCGTCAATGTTGGTGAATGTATGGTGTACCACATTATGCTTGGTTTTCCAAAGAAAAACATTGGCACCGAGAAAATTCAGAGAAAGCCCGGCTATTTCATTGACCCATCTATACTTGCTGAAACTGCCATGCGCTCCATCGTGCATTACGTTAAAGCCAATCGCTGCTGTCAAACCTCCCAATAGGAGGCATTCTATCACTCCTACCCAGTACCAGGGCGTAAAAAATACCAGATGAATGTAAATGAAGAGGAAACCTACCACTAGGATAATGGCCTTAACAAAAAGTTCGTAGTTGCCCGTTTTAGCTTTGCCAACTTCGATAAAATAATCATTGATACGCTTGCGCAACTCCCCATGAAATGAGTTGGCTTGTGTAAGAAACTTTGGTGCTGTCATTAAAAATCAATTTAAAAAAATGAGCAATTGAAACATCTTACTATTCAGTCGGATTGCTTGGAGTCGGCGATAAAGGTAATACTTAAGGTGGAGAATATCATCGCATCTTTAGCAAGCATTCAGAAAGTAACTAAAATTTACCTAAACTTATGTAATTCCGACCCCGCCTGCCGAACGAGCAGGTTGGCAATCGAAGTTACAGTGTGTCCAAAATCGGACGCTGTTTGTTCATAATCGAACACGGTATTTTTGAAAAGGTTTCATTTTAGTGCTTTTTGAAAAAGATAATTCATTTGGCACAAGACTTGCACAGGCAATCAAATACTTATAAAATCAATCGGCTATGATAAAAAATTACATCCAATTTGCCTTTCGCAATTTGTTTAAACAAAAAACCTACTCCTTTATAAATATTGCTGGCTTAGCTGTAGGCATGGCTTGTTTTATTCTCATCGCATTGTTTGTGCAGGATGAATTAAGTTTTGAAAATTTTCATGCTAAAGCCGAGCGGCTCTATCGGATTTCAACGCCCATAAGTGCTCGCACCGCGCCGCTTTTAGCGCCTACGCTCAAGCAGGACATCCCGGAGGTGGAAAGCGCTGTTCGGCTCTTGCGTTACTTCGGGACGATTCACTCTGAAAATCAGCAATTTAATGAAGATAAACTCTTTTTTGCCGAGCCCGATTTTTTAAATATGTTTTCACTTGATTTTGAAGCAGGTCTGACTACTCCAAATCTGGAAGCACCTAATACAATCCTCGTTTCGGAAAGCATTGCCAAAAAATATTTTGGGGAACAAAATGCGCTTGGAAAAATTTTATTTCTGGATACCACTCAATTCAATGTCGTGGGCGTTTTCCGTGACTTGCCAATCAATACGCATTTGGCGGTGGACATGGTTGCTTCCTTCAAAACACTGGAACAAAGCGGTCGAAATCTTGATACCTGGAGTAATAATATTTATTATACTTATGCCTTGCTAAAAGAAAAAATTTCACCGCAACAATTTCAAAATCAAACAAATACACTTGTCGAAAAATATATCTATGTATTGCCTAACCGTGCAGATTATACTTTGGTTGCTCAAAACATCAAAGACATTCATCTGAATTCCAACAAGGATATGGAATTGACCGCCAACGGCAGCATGAAGCATATTTATATTTTTGGTTCTATTGCATTCATCGTTTTATTTGTAGCAGGTATCAATTATGTCAATCTCGCCACGGCACGCGCTACTCAGCGGGCAAAAGAGGTGGGCGTTCGCAAGGCTATCGGCGCGGATTTTCGGCAATTGGCAACTCAATTTTTAAGCGAATCTATCTTGTTGAGCTTGATAGCTTTGCTAATAGCAGGAATATTAGTCGAAGTCAGCCTGCCAGTTTTGAATCAACTTTCGGGCAAAACCATTTCATCCTTGATTTTGATACAACCTTTAACATTAGTTCTCACCCTAAGTTTTGCATTGCTAATTGGCTTATTAGCAGGCATTTATCCTGCTTTTGTGTTGTCCTCTTTCCGTCCGTATGAAGTATTGAAAGGCAAAATCAAAACTAATTGGAATGAATTCTTAATTCGCAGAGGCTTGGTTGTATTACAATTTTCACTCTCGATGATGCTCATTGTTGGCGCAGGCACGGTTTACAAGCAATTGAATTATATGAAAGATAGGTCTTTGGGCTTTGACCGCGAGCAAATGCTTATTCTTCCTTTTAATTGGAATGGAACGGTACAAAATAAATACGAGATACTCAAAGAACAGTTTTTGCAAAATCCAAATATTATTTCGGTGACATCCTCTGGAGATATACCAGGAAGAATGGCGACCACCATGTCTTATTGGGCAGAAGGAATGCCCCAGGATGAATCGCGTAGTATCCAGGCATTATATGTACACGATGATTTTGTGCAAACTTATGGCATTGAAATGCTTGCTGGACGGGCTTTTGAAAAAAATATCGCTTCCGATTCAAGTGAAGGTTTTTTGCTAAACGAGCAAGCCATTGCTACTTTTGGATGGACGCCAGAGGAAGCCATTGGCAAACGGTTTTCGGTTGAAAAGGAAGGAAGAGTAGTCGGCGTGATAAAAGATTTTCATTATAACTCGCTCCATCAATCAGTTGCACCACTTTTTTTGAGCATTCGCCCAGATTGGTGTGGGTATTTATCCCTTCGTATCAATACGGAGAATGCCGCTCAAACCATTGCCAATATTGAACAAATTTGGAAAAAAATGATACCCGAAGTGCCTTTGGAGCATTACTTTTTAGATGAAGATTTTAATAATCAATATTTGGCGGAAAACCGCTTGAGTAAAATCGTCCTGATTTTTTCGACGCTTGCGATTTTTATAGCAGCTATTGGTTTATTTGGCTTGGCGACTTTCACTATAGAACGCCGTACCAAAGAAATTGCCGTTCGCAAAGTGCTGGGAGCCAATGTTGGCAATATTCTTAGTATGCTTGCCAAGGATTTTGGGAAGCCTATTTTAGTGGCGATTTTGCTGGCAATACCGGCAACACTATGGATTATCAATCAATGGTTGAGTAATTTTGCTTATCATATCAAATTGCCTGTTGCACTCTTTATTATCGGCGGCTTTGCGATTTTTGTAATAGCGGCATTATCCATCAGTTTTCAGTCGGTTCGCGCTACTCGTGTGAACCCCGTGAAGTGGTTGCGGAATGAGTAACTCAGATTGGCAATGGAGTTACATAAACTCCGACACCAGTCGATGAAAATGATGCACGCCCTGTTCCTGGCTTGGAGAGAAGCGCCCATGCTGGTAAAAGCGCGACTGCAGCCCTTTTTGCACACTTTCTACGACGGCTTCGTCTTCTAATTCTGTGATATCCAATTGATTGGCTTCCCGATCAAAACTTGTGCCTTTAAAATAATAAGTACGAAAACGAATCAGCGTTTTTTCATGACTGAGCGGTTCTACCACATTCAGCGACAAGCCCCAGGGGTAGAAATTGAACATCAAATTGGGAAACAGCCAAAAATAATATCCATAAACCTTTTTGCCATAATCCTGCGCGCCCGGTGGTATTTCAAAACAAGGCTCTCCTTCTTTGGCAATGCCAATTTGCAAGTTGCAATAAGGAAAAATCTCATAATTATATTGCTTAAAATCAATGGCTTGATTGAGCGCGGGATGCACAAAAGGAATATGAAAACCCTCCAAATAATT
>JANRME010000054.1:0-36421 GCA_033761835.1 Saprospiraceae bacterium | reverse complement strand
GGTAGCCAGGTAGGACGCACGCCCATGCGATCTACGAGCGAGGCGGTATTATAGCTAAGCATATTTTCAGCGCGCGCATAATCGTCGGTGGTCAAATTTTGCTGCGCAAAGAGGCTCGTAGCTGCGAGGAATAAAAAAAACGTGAGTTTAAGCATTAAGCGTTTTTTCATACTGGATCAATTTTATATTCGTAAAGCAGTTGGAAATAATCGCTATTTTCGTAAGAAGATACCTGGGATTTGACAAATTACAATCCAGTTTTTTGCCATTTCCCTATTTTAAACACCACAAAATACAAAACCATCCCCATTTGACATTTTGTCGAAGCCGCCAATGCAAACATTAATAATATCATGTAGCGTTTAAATCATTTTATTTTTCACAGCTTCATCGATTTTTTTTATACATTTAATAATAAGGCATCAAAAAATAGGGCTAACTTCTTGTATAACAATCCATTTTAGTTTACCTTACTGCCCAATAACTGAGGCTATCCGTTTATGGGCAAAGTACGCCTGTAAACGGATTTTTTATTTAATATCATTTAATATCATATTTCAATTAAACTACACAATGAAAATCCAACAATCTCTTACACTACTGCTCTTGACGAGCCTATTACTATGGAACGCTTGTAAAGAAAAAACAAACGCCTCCACCGATTTGGTGGTGAAGAACAACGGCGACCTGATCCTCTTTGGGCAAACCGTATCATTCGACAACCTGAAAGCAGCATTATTAGATTCGCTCACAAAAATGCCAAGTATTCCCGATACGCTCGGCATACAATTTGAAGAAGAAATCCTGATGGGCATGCGCGGCGAAGTGCGCACACAGGTAAGCGAAGCCATTGCACTTGCCAAAGCCAGCAAAACCAGTCCGGTCGTTGTAGATTACACCTTCCTGCAAGAAAAAGGAACCGACTGCGATCAACCCGACACGCTTCGCACCAACTGCGCCGTGATTAACTTCGTGTATCCCAAAGTCTATTTCAACAATAGCGCGGTGCAGGATAGCGTCAACGCATGGGTGAATGATTATTTAATCAATGTCTTAACCGGCTGGGCTTCTGAGGATACGACTACTGCACCCGTCGCTACGCTCGAGGAGGCTGCCAAAGCATTTTTTGAAATCCACAAAACTTATGAAGGATCGGTCATGTACGGCGCGTTTGTAGCCGATTGCACGTATGACGTATTGCTGAGCGATTCTAAATACCTGACCATCGAAATCAATGGTTACACCTTCCAGGGCGGGGCACACGGAAGCCCGACCGCATTGGTGGCAACTTTTGACGTAACAAACGGTAAACAATTGCGCTGGGACGATCTGGTTACCGATAAAGCAGCAGTACAAACATTAGCCGAAAAACAATTTAAAGAAGTACGCGCAGACATTTTTGAAGATGGCTTTACCTTTGACGAATTCACGCCTTTCAAACTACCCGATAATTATGGCTTAACCGATGAAGGCATTTACTTTCATTATGTAGCCTATGAGGTCGGACCTTATGCCATTGGCAATACCACTTTCACGATGCCTTACGCCGCGATGGGCACACTGGCAAAAGTAATCCTCACGCCACAACCCGTAGCAGCGGAAGACCGCGCCGAAATAGAAACCGTGATTCATGATTTTTACAAATGGTATGATACCTTTCAAAAAGACGATATCAATAACCTGAACTTTACCACTGCAACAGGCGAACACCTCGCCCTGGATATGCCCAAACTGGAGCAATACTTCGCCAATCTTGAAGCAAGCGGCTTTATCAGCTCCCGCTTTATCGAAAAAGAAAGAGCCATCCTGCAAGAATGCGAAGTGCTGTGGCAAAACGAAAACAAAGACGAAGTACCCTCCTGCCTGGATGCAGATCGCTTTTTCTGCGCGCAGGACTGGGACATCAACTTTTGGACAAGCGCCGCTGTAACTGCCACTCGTCGCGGTATAGATAAAGCAAAAGCCACCTTAAAAAGCAACGCAGGCGGTGGACCGCAGGAACGCATCATAGAACTCCAAAAAGAAAATGGCAGATGGTTGATTATTGATATACCTTGTGACAGAGGCATATAGTATATGTTATATCATTTTTCATCGTCAAACCAATAAGGTTTTTAGAAATCTTATTGGTTTTTTTATACCCATAATGACGCATTAAAAAAAACAGCTACTACTACTTGCACAACATGATATTTTAATGTAACTTACTACCCAATCAATGAGGCTATCCGTTTACAGGTCCGTAAAGGCTTGTAAACGGATTTTTTATAGGTATAATTTTAAAAATAAAACTCCCTACGAATGGAAAATATTGAGATTTTACAAAAGTTAATTCAAGTAGTTAATGACAATAAAAATGGAGACGGGTGGACAGACCTTGCATTAATAGGCAAACCTTTAAATGACCAAGGAGTAAACTATAAAGCTCTTGGATATTTAAAGTTGAGAGAATTACTTGAAGAATATTCTGACAATCTAGAAATTAAAAAGGATGACAAGAGCCATAAAGTTCCTGTATATTATGTAAGAACTAAGAATCTTGTACCACAATCCAAGTCAATTTCTCCTACACTTCCAATAAATAAACCAATTTCAAAAAGTCGTGATCTTCCTCATAATTTAATGCATTGGGCATATATGGGTGATTTTCGACAAGTTGTAAATGACTTAAAAAATATGGCATTAAAAGAAAGGTGGTACTACAAATCACAAAACCCTGTTTACCCCTTTCCCATACTTTCAAAATATTTGACTTACACTTTTTTTAGACTTTCCAAGGAAAAAGAAAAGATTAAAACAAACGACCAATACGCCGCCTTTAATACTGGTTTAGTAAATAATTTATATGAACCTATTTATGCGTTATTTGAAAAGAATAGAGTTCAAGGAAGACAAGAATGGTACTTTCATGAATTCTGTATTTCTGGTGGAGGTAAAGCTGGAAAACTTCTTGCAAGTAATTTCAACCCTTTGCCGACAAGAGCTCAATTCTTTGACGATTCCGCTGAATTAATTTACGATATGGGCGCACCAGAGCCACAGATGAACTGGAATCACATAATCTTAGATAATGTTTCAAGGTTGCCTATTGAATTTTTAGAAGAGAACAAGCCTGCGGGTTTCTTATTCCGAGAAACAACATCAATGACAACTGTTGAAAAAAATGAATACTTTGAAGCACTTGCTCAAGCTATTGAGAATGACAGCAAAAAATTTAGAGCCATTAAAAATAGATTTGCTGACAGTTTATCGCTTGCACTTAAGAGAGTTCAATGGAATTTCAAAACAGCGATTCCGATGTATTATCCACCTAATAATAAGATGTCCCTGTTACTGCCTTTGTCGCTAATTGATGATGAAGTTATAGATTTGGCATTAGTAGCTGAAAAAACTAAATCAGGAAGTTACCTTGGACATACAATTTTACCTCTTTCTTGGGCATATAGCAATGCTCGTTTAATTACAAGACCAGATAGTGATTGGCTAATTGCAGAACATATAGAGATTGATACAACTTCACAAATTGAGGAGACTGACGAAGAATAATAGCTATGTACAACAAAAGTATTTTTCAGTTCCCGCCGAGTCTCCACAAGGACTCGGCAACACGCAAGTATTCTTGCTTTTATTATCATTCAATAACATTCTACCGCACCAAGTCCGCTGCGAGAGACTTGGAGAAAACGTCCATCCAACGTTACAAACTTCGCATAACGGAGCGTTTACAATTTTATCAACTACCACTAATTCTATCTTGAAACACCTAGTGGCGGCTGCCTGGAGAATCCAGCGGAGCAACCTTGCTTACCGGCAGGCAGGTTGGATTCGCCTAGCGTTTTTGCCTACTTTTGGGGCAATGCCAAAAGTAAGAAGCCAAAACCCATCGAAGAACCAAAGCAATAAATATCAAAACATTAATCAAAGTCAGCAAGCGACACAACAATCCCAAAACCTCCACCGTTACAGCATTGCCAGTAGCTTTATTACACCTTCCATAAAAAAATCCATCATGGCACTCATTATCAAATCAAAAAAACACCTCTATATCAGAGTTCCAATTATCCTGCTTTTAATCCTGCTCTTTGCGATCAGCCCAGTGCTTATCGGTATCATCGGCGCTCAGACGACCAATCAGCCCTGCCATGAAGGCAACTGTTTTTGGGGCGCATTTGGATGGTATTTCCTGCTCACGATGCCGATAGCCGGAGTATTATTTATCATTTTTCTGGTCATCGTTATAGCCGATGTATCAAAATTATCTCAAAAATGATATTGCCTGTCTTTGGCTATAACCGCAGCAATGCCGGTGCTTCCCCTTTTTCACACTTCCTCTACCCATACATGCATCATCTCCAAATGGGCATTGCCAAATTGCATGATGGAAGCCACATCAATAGCATCGCGTCCGTAGCCGAGTACGATACGCCCGCCAGTGGTTTTTTCCTGCACGGCGTCGAAGGTGTACCATTTATTGCCGATGTATGCTTCAAACCAGGCGTGTAAATCCATGATTTTCAAGTCTTTCAGATAACCCACCACCATCCTCGCGGGGATGTTAATACTTCGGCATAAAGAAATACCCAAATGCGCAAAATCGCGACACACCCCCGCCCGATTGTGAAAAATATCAAGGGAAGTTGTAGAAGCATAGGTCACACCGTATTGATATTGAATATATTGATGGATCCATTGGCGGAAAGCAGCCACTTGTTGGTAGCCAATCCAAGTATCGCCCAATATTTCCAAGGCTAATTTCCCGATTTCGGGTGTATCAGAGAGGCAGTATCTGCTTGGCAATAGATAAGGAATAAGTTCATAAGGCAAATCTTCCACCAAAATATAATGCGCTTCCCAGTCTTCCGCTACCTGGGCTTCTACTTCGGCGATTACTTCGGTTTGGATCAACACTTCACCAGGTTGCAGGAGCATCCGCTGACAGAGATTCCCAAAAGCATCCATATAATCGGTAACTTGTGTGGTAGGGCTGATGTGTAAGCGGTCTTCTTGTATGAATTGTCCGAATCGGCTATGCGGTCGCAGCATAGTGATTACCGGCGTGGGTTCCATAACTTGGTAAGTAAAGTCCGTACCGGCTTTTAATTTCATTTTTATTGCTATTTGTTATTTGTAGGAGCGAGGTAAAAGATATGCCCAATCAGAATTCACGCAAAAGATACAGTTTTTTGCAAAAAACATAGAAAGTAAAATTTAAATTTCCTGTAGAAAGGCTTATAAATCTTGGACAAGAGGATATAACCATCTTATGCATTATCTCTACCTTCATTTTGAAGAATTCAATAGCGGCCTTCTGGTAAATCGTCATTTGAAAAGCAAATAACTGGCCAAACCCTCCGAACTTTCTAATGTTTCCGACAGGTTGGTTTGCTATGTACAAAAGACTCAAAAAAAATATCGAATCCCTTTTAAGGATTCACAGCGTCCTGCAACTTATTTCAAGGTTTAATGGCAAATTGCTTTTGTTGGACAATATCAGAACGCTCCTTTTTTTTACTTTTGCCAAGGCAATAGAAAGCGAGCTTAATGGTGAACAAAACTGATATTTTTGAGGCATTCAATCAATTAAATATACTTGTAATTGGTGATGTGATGATTGATCGATACATGACCGGTCAGGTAGAGCGCATTTCGCCGGAAGCGCCCGTGCCGGTGGTGCATTTGTACAAACGGGAAGACCGCCTCGGCGGGGCCGCCAATGTGGCCTTGAATATCAAAGCTTTAGGCGCGACACCGTACTTGTGTAGCGTTATCGGTAAAGACCGCGATGCAACGCAAATGCTACAATTATTGCCCGATGCGGGGCTCTCACTTAAAGGCATTGCGCAAAGCAAGGAACGAGTAACTACTGTAAAAACGCGGATTCTGGCAGGTAGCCAGCAATTGCTGCGCGTGGATGAGGAAAATACAAATGATTTATCAGAAAAGGAAGCAATTTCCTTATTAGAAATTGTACGTAACATCTTGGAAGAGCGAACAATACACGTTATTTTATTTCAAGATTACAATAAAGGTGTTTTATCGCCTGAGATAATCCGTGCTATAATGGAGGAAGCAATCAAACGCGGCATTCCTACGGCGGTGGATCCTAAATTCAAAAATTTTTGGGCATACAAACACGTCACTTTATTCAAACCGAATTTAAAAGAAATTCGAAACCAAATGCCCGAACCCATTCTTGCTGAAGCTGCTTCGCTGCACAAAGCCGCCGGATTTGTTCGTGAAAAATTAGCCAACCAATACACGCTCATTACATTATCGGAAAAAGGCTTATTTATTGACGATAACGGCGAAAGCCTTTTGGAAGGTACGCGCCCTCGGCAAATCGCCGATGTAAGCGGCGCAGGCGATACCGTCATTAGTGTGGCAGCGCTTTGCTTGGCCTTGTCGATGGACATACAGGAAATAGCAACGCTTTCCAATCTTGCGGGTGGGCAGGTTTGTGAACGGCTTGGCGTTGTACCTGTGAACAAAGCCCAACTTCAGCAGGAATACGAAATCTATAAAAAGCAGAAAATTAATGGTTAATGCTTAATGGTCAATAATCAATGGTCAATAGTTAGCCCCTATCCGATGGGTGCTTTTTTATAAAAAATGACCGAAAATGTCAGCTAATTAGCGTGTTCGACTTATTTTTTTGGCGTTCTTGCATAAAATATCTTACCTTTCGCTACTATATTCAAACATTTAAAACTATTCAATATGAATCAAAAAACGTTTACCCGATTTTTTTACACAACCCTTTTACTCTCTTGTTTTTCGATATTGGCTACAGGTCAAGCCTTTTTCACAGAGACTTTTAAAGACAGCTTACCAAGTTCATGGACTGTAAGGAAAATAATTGGAAATGACGCTGCAAGCGCCAGATGGAATCATACCAAAGCCGGTCCTGCTGGTTCTTTCGCCATTAGTCCTTTAGCTTCTACTTCCAAAGACAATGGTTGGATGATTTTTGATTCCGACTTGAACTGCAATGAAGCAACGGGACAAGATGTTTGGTTGATTTCACCGGTGATTAATGCTTCTGATAAAAGCTCGGTTTTCCTGGTATTTGAAACTTTTTATCGCAAATTTAACGACCGTCCTCAAATCCGCGTGGGTACTAACTTAGACAGTATCAGCAGTTGGGCTACTATCGAGGTGTTTCCCGGTGTCAATAATAATGAATACGGTGGAAAGCTTGAGAATAACGAACAATTGAATCCACAAGTTCGTCGTATCAATATTACAGAATACGCTGCTGGCAAATCGGCGGTTTATTTTGCATTTCAATATCTTTCTACCAGTGCTACTTTGCAGGCGGGTACTTCTTTTGGCTGCGCTTATGCTTGGCAAATTGACGATGTACAGCTTACTTCCGAATCTTTACCGGATAATGAACTTGTGGCTGCCGATCCACTGTTGCCAGATAACTATGCGACGCCGGTGAGTCAGATTGACTCGGTATTTTTTGCGCTTTCGATTCTCAATAATGGTAAATTGCCACAAACCAATGTAAAGGTTAAAGTGGATGTGGAAGGCGATAATGGAGATATGTTTACTGCCACCGAAGATGTGGGAGATATTGATCCTTCTGATACCTTAGACCTTATCTTTGAGGAAACTTTTGTTCCATCCGGCACAGGTATTTATATCTATGATTATACCATTACACAGACAGAAGCGGATAATGTGATTTCCAATAATACCCGTTCAGGGGCATTTATTGTTACAGAGGGGCTTTATTCCAAAGATGATGATAGAATCGCCAGCGCAACACAACCCTCATCTGTGAGTGGAGAAACCTGGGAAATCGGCAATTATTATGTCGTCGTCAAAGAAGGTTTTGAGGCTTATGAAGCCAGTTTCTCGGTAGCCAGCAATGCGGATGCGCATCAAGGAAAATCGGTAACGGTGATCCTCTATAAAGTAACTGGCAATATCTTGGATGGACTCGAAGACGATGAATTAGAAACCGTAGGCTTTGGTTCTTATGACTTTACAAATGAGGAAAATTTTGACCTTGTGACTGCAGAGTTATTTCCTTTGGAAGGTGAGTTGGAACCAGGCGTTGAATTGACTCCAGGTGAATACCTGCTGATGGTACAATACACTCCTGATTTGTTTGTGCCTTACAGTGAGTTGGCTTACAATCTGAATTACCAGATTGCTACGGTCGTTAAAAATGGCGATTGGTTCTTGGGAGGTTTTGGTTCGGGTGTAACCGCTCAGGTGCGTATGCGCATCCGTTCTACTACAACCGCTACTAAAGACCCGCAACTTGCAGATAATCAAATTGATGTGTATCCAAATCCAGCGCAAAATACCTTAAATGTGAAGATTGATCTACAAGAAGTATCCACCACAGCACAGGTAAGCGTGTTGGATGCTACAGGTAGAACAATGCTGGTGCGTAGCTACGAAGGTGTGAAAAGTCAGACCATTCCGATGGATGTAAGCCGTTGGGCTTCTGGCACTTACTTCCTGCACGTTCGCACGGACGAAGGTGTAAAAACCGAACGAATTCTTGTACAGCATTAAATAAAATCGTCCTACGGCTTAGAGCCGTAGGACGATTCTCAATTCAACTGCGCCAGCGCTTCTTCCAAACTTTTAATTTTCGCCTCGCCATCCGCTAATTTCTTGCGCTCCACCTCTACTACATTTGCAGGCGCGCCGCTCACAAACTTTTCATTACTCAATTTCTTCTGAACACTTGCCACAAATCCTTGATAATATTCCAAATCCTTTTGCAATCGGCTTCGTTCCTCTGCCAGATCAATCCTTTGTTCCAATTCAACAAAAAACTTTTCTGTACCAGCTAAGAAAGAAACGCTATTTGCAAGCTCATCGGTGCTTAAAGTCAGTTCGCTCAAGTTCGCCATTTTTACAATCATCGCCTTCAAGCCTGGCTCAGCCAACAACGCTTGGGCTTTCGGCGTATCTTGTGCAAAAACTTTCAGCAAATCTTTGGCTTTGATGCCTTTATTATTACGAATTTCCCGAACGCCCGCCACCACTTCTTTTGCGCGTTCTACCTTTTCGATAAAAGTTGTATCAAAATTTTGGGCTTTTGGATATTCACTCACCACACAATCTTCGCCTTCCAATCGGTCCGCCAATTGCTGCCAAATTTCCTCGGTTACAAAAGGCATAAAGGGATGCAAGGCCGACATCAAAGTGCTAAAAATCTCCGTAGTGCGCCCCAGCGTTTCTCTATCAATCGGTTCGCCATAAATGGGTTTAATCATTTCCAGATACCAGGAACAGAAGTCATCCCAAATAAATTTATAAAGCGTCATTAAAGCATCCGACAAGCGATAGCTTTGGAAATTGGCATCCACTTCCACCAGCGTTTGAGAAAGTTTCTGTTCGATCCAATTGATTGCCAATTTGTTAACAGATTGAGTTTCATTTTCTTCTACTGTCTCGCTGATCTCCCAACCTTTAATAAGACGCAGCGCGTTCCACATTTTATTACAAAAATTACGCCCTTGTTCACAAAGTTTACTTTCATTTAGTACTTCTTTTGTTTCAGGATCAAACGGTGCATCAAATATAATATCGTTACCCGCCGCCGAGCTCGCCATCATGCCAAAACGAACACCATCCGCACCGTAATTTTCAATCAATTTTAAAGCATCCGGTGAGTTCCCGAGTGATTTACTCATCTTGCGACGCTTATTATCTCGCACCATTCCTGTAAAATACACATCATGGAATGGCATTTTTCCTTTTATATTTGTAATATCTTTACCCAATAATTCTTCCGACCATTCATAACCCGACATAATCATCCGTGCCACCCAGAAAAACATGATATCCCAGCCCGTCACCAACACACTGGTCGGATAATAATATTTTAATTCCTCTTGTGTTCCAAATCCATCAAAAACCGAAATGGGCCATAACCAAGACGAGAACCAAGTATCCACCACATCTTCATCCTGATGTAAATCATTCAAAGTCAGATCATTATTTCCCGTTTTTACTTTTGCTTGTTCCAGTGCTTCCTCCGCTGTTTCAGCAACAAAAATCGGGTGCTCACCATTCACCGCTAACTGCTCATCGCTAACCAAATACCAGGCCGGAATCCTTTGTCCCCACCACAACTGCCGCGAAATGCACCAATCCCGAACATTATCCTCATTCAACCAGTTGTAATACATATTCCACATATTTTCAGGATAGAATGTCACTTCGCCACTCTTCACCGCCTGCAAGGCCGTCTTGGCAAAATCTTTCATATCCAAAAACCATTGCAAGGTCAAACGTGGCTCTACCACTGCATTTGTGCGTTCAGAATGCCCAATATTGGTTTTATAATCTTCGGTTTTAATCAGATTACCAGCTTCTTCCAACAGTTTTTTGATTTTTTTGCGCGCCACAAAGCGATCTTCGCCAATTAAAATTTGGGCATTTTCATTCAAACTGCCATCCGCATTCAAAATATTAACAACAGGAAGGTTATGCCGTTCTCCAACAGCGTAGTCGTTCTGGTCATGCGCAGGTGTGATTTTCAGAGCACCCGTTCCAAACTCCCGATCCACATAAGTATCTGCAATAATGGGTATTGCCTTGTTAATCAATGGAATCAATACCTTTTTACCGATCCAATCCTTGTACCGTTCGTCTTCCGGGTGAACCGCAATCGCTGTATCCGCCATGATGGTTTCTGGGCGTTGCGTCGCAATCACAATTCCTTCGGAATCAGCACCTTCCAGCAAATATTTAATATGAAACAGTTGCGAATGCGCTTCTTTATAAATCACTTCTTCGTTCGACAAAACTGTCTGCGCCGCTGGATCCCAGTTGGTCATTCGCAACCCTCTGTAAATCTTCCCTTTACGATACAAATCCACAAAA
This sequence comes from Saprospiraceae bacterium, assembly GCA_033761835.1. Lineage (GTDB taxonomy): Bacteria > Bacteroidota > Bacteroidia > Chitinophagales > Saprospiraceae > JADJNW01. The sequence continues at coordinate 25,561 of JANRME010000054.1, read as the reverse complement.
ACATGGATCACTGCATTCGACAAAGAATCCTCCATCGTAAAGCGCGTCCGCTGCCAATCGCAGGAAGACCCCAGCTTTTTCAACTGCTCCAGGATAATGCCACCATATTTTTCCTTCCATTCCCAAGCATATTGCATAAATGCATCCCGAGAAATATCACTTTTTTTGATGCCTCGCTCGCGCAGCATTTGTACCACCTTCGCTTCGGTCGCAATCGAAGCATGATCTGTACCCGGCACCCAGCAAGCATTTTTACCTTCCAGGCGGGCTTTGCGAATCAAAATATCCTGAATGGTGTTATTGAGCATATGCCCCATGTGCAGCACGCCCGTCACATTCGGCGGCGGAATAACAATCGTAAATGGCTCGCGCTCATCGGGTTCTGAGTGGAAATAATTCCGTTCCATCCAGTATTGATACCACTTGGGTTCTGTCTCTTGCGGGTTGTATCTGGTAGAAAGTTCCATTGTAATGTATTATGGTGCGATGGTGTTTTGGAGCAATGTCTGACACAATCACACCAACACACCAAATTAAAAAGAGGTGCAAAAATACAGCTTATTCCTGCTCTACACGATTTTTCAACACAAAAAAACCAAGATAAAGTTTCGAGGGCATGGTGAATAATGATGGTGGAGGCATTAGAATTCAAGTTGTTGTTTGGCTAAGGGGGCTTTTTATCAGGAGGTAAAATTCTTTTTTTATTTATAGTATTTTATTATTTACAACAGTGTATATTAGCGTTAACTCATAATACTATGGTAATATGTATTATTGAGTTAAATAAAACAAACGAAGAAAGTGCTTCTCTTCAATCCTATTAAGGCTTGTGCAATATTATAGAATTTGCCGCACTCAATCGTAAATTTATTTATTTTAATCATATTATCTAATATTTTTAAGTAAAATCTGCACTTTGAATGACATAAATTTTCTTAACTATTTTGTAAATAGATAAATAAATTTTTCAAACCATTATTTCAATATTTCACCTAAAATCAGTTCATTATGAGAACCAAAAACTTGTTCTTAGTCTTGTCTATTATTATTTTACTTTTTAGTAATAACAGTTGTAATAATGCTACTAAAGAGGATGCCGTCGAAAGCGCTGCGTCTAAAACCATTATATTGGCTATTGATGGTGGTGGTATCAAGGGTATCATTCCTGCCATTTTTTTAGATGCTATTGAAGATTCACTTGGAAAACAGAGTTATCAACTATTTGACCTGATCGGAGGTACTTCTACGGGTGGACTTATTTCGGTGGCATTAACTTCTAATAATGTTTTTAGTAATAATAATCGTCCATTTACAGCAAGTCAAATTGTACAAATTTATCAAAAAAATGGTAGTAATATTTTTGTGCCTCAGAATTGTAAAGTTGAAACTTGCGCTACTTATTATGCCAATAATAATAATGGTAAAGGAATAGAACCTTTTTTGCAACAAATGGTCGGCGCAACTACTACATTAAGTGATAGTTATCAATTTATTCAGGGTTTGAGTAATAATCGGGTTAAACAAATGTTTACCACTTCTTATATTGTAAATAGTACGGGTGGCGCTATTTCAAATCCGGTGCAGGGGCAAGATTATGGCCCTTATTTATTTAATTGGTATAATGCCAATAATTCTACTAATGATGATTATTATGCATGGGAGGCGGCACGCGGCACAAGCGCCGCACCTACTTATTTCCCGATAGCTCATGTTGGCGGTGGCCAGAGTCCGCGCTCAGGCGCAGCAGAAAAATGGGTAGTGGATGGTGGCATGATGTCCAATGATCCTGCGGTTTGGGGCATCACAGAAGCTATTAGGACAGGGATTGCTACAAGTTTACAAAATATTATTGTTATTTCTTTGGGTACAGGCTTTTATCCTGGCGATGCGGGCGTGGGCATCAATAATGAAGGGAGTTTGGTGCCTTCTGATGGGAATTGGAGTGAAACGCCCTGGATATTTGAGAAATTATATGATTTAGAAGGTACTGAAAATGACCGAGGTACAATTATTAATGTGATTTTAGATGCGGTGCAAATGGTCACCGATAGTCAACTAAATGAATTGAAAAAATCAGGATTGCAATATTATCGTTTAGAGCCTACCTTAAGTAAATCGCAATCTGCAATGGATAATATTAGTCCGGCTAATATTGATTCTTTAATTGCAACGGCTAATAATTATTTAAAAACGGAGGGCGCTGCTACTTTTAGCACTATAATAACTGCGTTAAAAAGTAATTAACTAAATAAAAAATAAAGGAATTATATAATAATTTTATCCAGAATGAGTGGATTTTATAAAATTGGAAGCCCATTCTGGATAAAATATTAATTACCCTCTTTTGTATCCTGTCTGTCGTACTTCTGCACCTTGCGGCGACTTTTCAGAGGAATATATCGATAAGGGCGCTCTTCGATGTCATTCACTAAAGAATCAATATTGCTGCTCATAGTTTTGAGATCATGATAAAGGGCGTCATCCTTGAGCAATTTGCCCAACGTACCTTCACCAGCGTTGACTTTGCCGAGCGTAGTATTGACGCCTTTCAAGGTAACATCGGCGGAGGTGAGCGTGGTACTCAGGTTGCCAATGGCAGTTTTCACCTCGGCTACCGTTTTTTGCAAATCCGCTTCAGCGAGATCCGTCGTCAAATTATCAGCATTGGCAAGGATGCTTTTGATCTTGTCGTTATTATCCTTGAGCGTAGTCGTCACGGCGTCCAAATTAGCTAATGTCCCTTCAATATTGCCGGAGGAGCGGCGCAGCATTCCATCCAATTGCCCCGTGCTGGATTGGAGATTCGCCATTGTTAGGCGTAAGTCTTTGACAGTCTTTGCAATAGGAGAATTACTATTTTCATCCAACAAAGCATTATTCAACGTATCTACGAATTCGTTTAGCCCTTCTTTAAGCACATCGACATAAGCATCGGCATCATCAACGCTTAGCATCGAAGCGAGCAATCCTTTGGTCACGCCTTGCAAATAATCGCCGCTTTTCGCGCAATCTTCACCAGCACAAGGTTTATCGTATTCTAAAACAATCGCCTTTCCTCCCATGAAACCTGTAGAAATGATTGTTGCCTTTGTATCCTTGGGAATTTCAACTTCTTTACGTAAGTCAAGCGTAACCACCACCATTCGGGCCGGATCGTTGGGTTTTAAATATAAATCAGCCACCACACCCACTGGGAAACCGCTGATACGGACAGGTGTACCTTTTTGCAAACCATCGACGGTGCGGTATTCTACATAAAAAAGGTTGGAGGAAACGAGCGCATTTTTGCCCATAATAAATTTGTAACCCCACAAAGACAAAGCAAGTGCCACTACAGCAAGAATGCCAACTTTTACTTCATTTGAAATGGTCATCGGGTTGTTTTTTTGAATTGCAAAGGTAATGCAATTCGTGTTTTTGTTGGAAACATTTTTTAGGAACAGTTTGGAGTATGAAAGAGTTGTGTTCTGGTGTTAAGGTGTTTCGGTGTTTGAATAAAATCAAAGGAAATAGTTTAAGTTTGAACAATTCCTTTCAAACTAACAGACCATCGCACCATAATACTCAAACACCAATTAGTACTTAATTCCCAATTCCTTTTTGGCATCTTCGAGTGCAATTTTTTTGCCATTTTTATAGGCTACCACAAAAGCATCAGGGAAGCCTTTTGATTTCAGGTATGTTTTCGCTTGTAAAGCAGATTCCAAATCGTAGAAGCCACGCGCTTGGTATTTGTAGAAGTTATCTTCCTGCACCACTTCCACCTGGTAGCGCAAAACCTGCCACTTGCTTTGGTTGGCGTCCACCGGCTGAGTAGCAGCAGCAATTTGCACACAAAATTGTATTATTGAACCCGTTTCATCATTTTTGCGCGGCGCTTCATTGATCGGGCCAGAAGGAATTATTTTGGGTTCGTGTCGCACCGCTCGATCCTGAGCAGATGGAGTGTATGCAGCATTGGTTTGCTCCACGACACGTACCACCTGCGGTTGCTTGGTTGGTGGTGGTTGGGAGACGACCGTCGTTTCGGTGTTTATTCTTCCACTTTCTACAATGCTTTTATATTCGGCGAAAGCCTGCAAAATGGCATTGGCAGCAATATCTTGCCCTTCGCCGGTGCTTAGAAAATTTTCTTCTTCACGGTTGCTCAGAAACCCTGCTTCGATCAAAATGGACGGCATCGTTGTTGCTTTCAAGACATAAAAACCAGCCTGCTTTACACCCCGCGAGCGACGGCCGGCTTGGGTTGCAAATTTTTCCTCCACGCGTTCGGCAAAGAGAATACTCTGCTCTAAATAAGCATTTTGAAACATACTCAGCATGATATGCCCTTCGGTCGAGTTCGGGTCGAAATCATAATTTTGCTCATAGTTTTCCTCCAACAAAATCGCCGAGTTTTCGCGTTTTGCTACTTCAAGGTTTTGTTCGGCAGTATGCAAGCCCATTACATAGGTCTCCGTGCCACTGGTAGCGCGGCTTCCGGGCATATAATTGCAATGGATGGAAATGAATAAATCCGCATTATTTTGATTGGCGATACGCGTGCGCTCGTGCAAAGGGATAAACACATCCGTTTCGCGGGTCATAATCACTCGCACTTCCGGGAATTGGGTTGAAATGTAAGTCGCTGCTTTTTTAGCAATGGCCAAAGCGAGGTTTTTCTCATGGTTATGTACGCCCAAGCAGCCTGGATCGTGCCCGCCATGACCAGGATCAATAACAATCGTTTTTATCCGATAATCTGCTTCTTCGATTTCGCATTGTTTGATACCTTTGTCAGATGATGGGGTTATAGAGTGATGGGGTGATAAGGTGATGGGGTTACAGAGTTGCCGTTGTTGTTCGAAGGATTGTAGTATTTCTTCCGATTTGAGTGGCTGGGATTCTAACGAAGTGTTAAACTTCAGGGTAGCCGGTGGCAAACTGGTGCAAAAAAACGTTTGAATAGCAACCAAAGTTGTTGTCAACATAAGCTTATAGTGTTCTGAATTTTGGTGATTGCTGATTGAATATTGTTATCATTTTCTAACAAAAAAAGTCAGCATTCCGCTAATAACAATTTACATTTTTTACAAAATAACGGAAATAATCAATTGAAAGCAAAGCTATACTTTGCATTATTTTTTTGGGGGACAATTTTTACGCTTTCGGTGCAGGCACAAACCAGGCCGCCAGCCAATCGTGACAGCGTTCCGCAAAGAAACGCCGGACGTGGCGCAGTAAGGCCCACAACCCCACGTGATTCTTTTGCGCTTAATAGTCAAGACAGTCTTTTTTATAATATCAAATATTCCAACGATTCGCTTGATGCCCAAGTAGATTATGGCTCAGAGGATTCCATGTACCTCGATGTGCGCAATCGCAAAGTCTATCTTTGGGGTGATGCCTATGCTAATTATACGACGATTTCTTTAAAAGCAGATTATATCGTATTGGATTGGGCGACTAGCATTGTCACAGCTTCGGGTTGGCCCGACAGCGTTGGCAATATCGCTGGTTTCCCTGAATTTGCAGATGGCGAACAAAAGTTTAATGCCGATTCGATGCGGTATAATTTTCAAACCCGTAAGGGCGTAGTATATGATGTGACGACCCAACAAAACGATGTGATTGTAAAAGGTACGCGATCCAAATTTATCAGTGGCGAACAAGCCCCCGGCGATACCACTCGGGCTAATGATGTTGTCTTCAGCCAAGGTGCTATTTTCACAACCTGCACCGCCGATGAACCGCATTTTGGCATCCGAAGCGCCAAACAAAAAGTGATTCCCAATAAATTAGTGGTAGTGGGGCCTTCCAACGTAGAGATCATGGGCATTCCCACACCTTTATGGTTGCCTTTTGGCTTCTTCCCAATTACAAAAGGGCGAAGTACAGGCCTATTGTTTCCCAGTGATTACGAATATTCAACGGCTTGGGGCTTTGGCTTGCGCGACGTAGGTTGGTTTTTTCCTTTGGGTGATAACTTTAATCTGGCGATTCGCTCCAATCTTTATTTGAAAAACCGATGGGGCGTGACCGTTGCCTCCGATTATCGAAAGCGATATAAATACTCCGGCAATTTGCAATTGAGCGTGGAAAGTTTGCCAACCGAAAACGCAGAAGGTACGATTGATCGCTCGATGCCCATTCGTTTTACCTGGTCACACCGGCAAGATCGAGCGGCACATCCGAGCATTACTTTGGGTGGCTCGATCAATATTCAAACCAGCAATTTTAATAGCCGAGTCAATAACGACGCATATAGCGTTTTGCAAAACCAGTTAAATTCTAACTTTTCATTTAATAAAGTTTGGCAAGATAAACCAATCAGTTTTAGCGCGGCGCTTAGTCATTCTCAAAATTCTTTGAATCGAACGGTCAATTTGACCTTTCCGAATTTGCAATTTCTGACGCAAACACTTTATCCATTCAAAAAAAAGGAACGAACCGGGCAGGAAAAATGGTATGAGTCTGTGACCTTGCGCTACACAGCTGATGCTCGAAGCGCCTTTACGACTGCTGATACGACCTTGTTTACAAAAGAGATGTTTCAAAACGGGCAATACGGAATGCGCCAAACTGCCACGAGTGGCACATCTTTCAAGCTGTTTAAATTTTTTAATCTGAATCCAGGTGTCAATTTTGAAGAAGTGTGGTATTTCAATACTTTGCGAAAGGAATTTGACCCGACGCTGGTCTTGGGAGATAGTATGGTGATTTACAATGCCGACCGTTCCGATTCGACGCTTGTTTATGATACCCTTAGATATGGAACGGTGAACACCTTACGGAAATTGGGTTTTGAATCATTTCGTACCTTTTCGGCGGGCATCAGTCTTAATACGCAACTCTTTGGTACGCTTCAATTCCGGCAAGGCTGGCTGCGCGGCTTGCGGCACGTCGCTAAAATCAGTACTTCGCTGAGTTATGCCCCAGGCTATAATGAAGACCTCGATTACATCCGGTTTACTAAATTTGACAACCGCTTCCCTGATTCTTTACAGCAATACTCTATTTTTGAATCGGGCGCTTTCGGGCAGCCATCGCAATCAGGCCAGCAAATGTCTTTGGGCTATTCGATCAATAATATTTTTGAAGCCAAAATCCGAAAGGATACAGCGGATAAAATAATCAAGCTATTTGACAATCTTGTAGTCAATGGGAATTACAATTTTTCTGCTGATTCACTGCGCTGGAGCCAAGTGTCTGCGAGTGGTACAGCACGATTTTTCAAAGGCGCGACTACTTTTTCTACCCTCATTCGATTCGATCCTTATGCCATAGCGGCCGACACCAATGGCAATTTCAGAAGGATTGAGCGATTTAATTTTCGTGAAAATGGAAAGCTGTTGCGATTCTCCGATGCTAATTTACGTTTTAATACGAGCCTGACTATCGGCAAAATCCGAGCGATTTTCCAAGGAAAAGAAGAAGAAGTGGTAGAAGATTTGAATAATCGGCAGAATCAACAACCCAAAGAGGAAGATTTTTTGAGCCTCTTTGAGAATTTTAGTATCAATCACAATTTTGTTATCGGTTGGAATACTGATACCAAAACCGGAAAATCTACATTTGATCTTTCCCTCAATTCCATCAATTTACAGGGCAGTGTCGCACTTACCAAAAACTGGCGCATCAACTTCGGCAGTATTGGCTACGACTTCATCCGCAAGGATTTTACCTATCCTTCGCTGGGATTCTCCCGCGATCTGCATTGTTGGGAAATGGGCATGAATACGCAACCAACACGCGGTACATACAGCTTTTATATCTCGGTAAAGCCTGGCTCGCTTGGTTTCTTGAAATTGCCTTATCAGCGGAATAATGCGGATACATTGAATGCTTTCCGGTGATTTTAATTGGAATGTTGGAATGTTGTTTATTTAAGGATTTTCTAAAAACTGCGCGGGTGCTTCCATTTCAAGGATCATTTCGTTATTCATGGGGTCTTTAAATCGCAAACGCCAGGCGTGTAGGGCGATCGCATCGGCTTGGTAGGGAATGGTAGCTCCATATTTGGCATCGCCGAAAATTGGGCTGCCAATGTATGCCAATTGTGCCCGGATTTGGTGGAATTTGCCAGTATACAAATCAATTTCAAGCAGCGTTCCAGGCAATTGTTTTTGCAAAACGCGATAATTCAAACTGCACTCCTGGGCTTTGTCGGTCGGTTTATTAAAAATATGCGCTTTTTTTAGCTGCAAATCCTTTCGAAGCCAATGGTTCAGTGTTTCTTCTATTTTTGGAGGTGCTTTTTCCACCAGAGCGAGATACGTTTTTTGCACTTGACGTTCCCGAAATTGTTCGTGGAGATTTTGTAAAGCTGCTTTTCTTTTGGCAATTAGCAACACGCCACTCGCCGCTCGATCCAAACGATGGACGATTCCAATAAAAGGTTTTGTTTCCTGTTTTGCTACATAATTGTTCGCCCAGTCTTCCACCGAAGAATAGTAAGGAGAATGCTCTACTGGCAATCCGGCAGGTTTATTAATAACCAAAAGCCATTTTGATTCGTATAAAATGGGAATTTCCATTGCACAAAAATAAAAACTCCTTCCCGGCTCAGCCTGAAAGGAGTTTTTTTCTTCTATATAAAAGCAGTATTTTATACTTTAGCTTTAGAAGCAGCCTTCGAGAAAGTCTTCTTTGTCACTTCTGTTTTGCCTTTGATACCTTTAATCAAATCAACCACAAGCGCTGAAGCCACAAACACCGAAGAATACGTACCAAATAAAATACCAATAAACAATGCAAAAGCAAAGCCTTTGATAACGCCGCCACCGAATATCAGTAGCATCACAACCACAATTAGTGTAGTACCTGAAGTATTGATGGTACGACTCAAAGTATTGTTAATGGCTAAGTTGAATACCTCTTCCTTCGGGCGACCAGCATAAATGTTACTGAATTCGCGTATTCGGTCGAATACAATCACCGTGTCGTTGACCGAATAACCAATCACCGTCAGAATCGCCGCCACAAATGCCTGGTCAATTTCCATTGAAAATGGCATAAAGCCCCAAAGCAAAGAAAACATCCCCATGGTGATGACAGCGTCGTGCAATAATGCGATAACCGCTCCCAGACTGAATTGCCATTGGCTAAAGCGTATGGCCAGATAACCAAAAATAAGTAGCAATGCAAACAAACCTGATTTGAAAGAACTGCTTCGAATGTCATCCGCGATGGTTGGTCCTACCCTACTGGAACTGCTGATGTGTGTTCCATTGCTATCTGTTTTTTTGAATTGATCGTAGTCCAGTTTACCTCCGACAATCGTGTTGATCCCTTCGTAAAGCTTATCCATAACCTTTTCTTGAGCGTTGCCGCTGGTGTCAGCAATCAAATACGCCGTAGTAATATTGAACGTATTCTCAGCATCTACTACTTTCACTACGGGTGTAGTACCAAAAACAGGGGTAAGTGCCGTACGAATTTTCTGCGCATCTACTGGGATACCTTGTTCGAATTGAACATTGAAGGAGTACCCACCTTTGAAATCCACTCCCAGATCAAAACCTCTGGTGAAAAAAGATATGATGCTAATAATAAGAAGCGCACCTGAGATGGCATATCCTACTCCACGATAACGCATCCAGTTTACGTTCACATTAGACATGATATTTTCCGAAAATTTATTCGAAAACCTCATGTTTTTGCCTCTATTAATTGTCCACCAATCAATAATCAGTCTACTTACCAAAACCGCCGTAAACATAGAGGCAAGGATACCAATAATAAGCACCACTCCAAAACCTTTGATCGGACCTAATCCAAAGTAAGCAAGCACCAAACAGGTCAGAATCGTAGTAACGTTGGCATCAATAATCGCGGAATAAGAATGTTTAAAGCCATCGGAAATAGCCGCCAATAAAGATTTTCCAGCTCGCAGTTCTTCACGGATACGCTCAAAAATTATCACATTTGCGTCCACCGCCATACCCATTGTCAGTACAATACCTGCAATACCTGGCAGCGTAAGAACAGTACCTGCAGAGGCAAGCGAGCCAAAAATAAAGAACAGGTTGGCAAACAACGCCACAACCGATACAACTCCGCCGCCTGCGTAATAAATTATCATAAATATCATCACCGCAACGAAAGCTAAAATGATGGCGGTCAAGCTTCTACTGATATTTTCTTTTCCTAAAGAAGGTCCGATGACGTTATCACTGACGATGCGCAATTCCGCAGGCAATTTACCAATTTGCAGGATATTGGCAAAGTCTTGTGCTTCTTGAATAGTGTATGTACCTCTTATCGAAGAATTCCCCCCTGTAATAGGTTCGTCCACACCAGGCGCAGATACTACTTCATCATCCAACATAATGGCAATTTCGCGGTTGTTGTCCTGTGCTGCTTTGGTGGTCATTTGTGCCCAAGTCTTCGCGCCAGCATTGTCCATGCTGAGTGATACGGTGACATTACCGGTTGTTGGATCCGTTTCCGGGCGAGCGTTCGTCACCGATTCTCCAGTGAGCAAAGGCTTATCTGTACCACGTTCTAAGCGAATCGCATACAATTGATATTCATCGGTTTCTTCATTGGTTTGAAAATCCACATAAGGATCTTTTGACCATCTGAACACCAAATCAGGCGGGAATATTGGTTTGACCTCTGAGTTGTTCAATAAAGAATCAATGCGATCTTTTTGGTTTTTTCTTGCCATGCCAATCACTGCTGGTGAAAACTGAATTTGTCCGGTAGGCAATACCGTATTCATCGTCAGCAGGTCAAACAAAGGGCCTTTATTCAAATTCGGCGTACTGTAGATCGTATCAATTTTTACAATCTTCGTTTTATCCTGATTTCCAAGGGAGTCAGTTGCAAAAGTGGTATCAATTTGAGCAATCTCTGATTGGGTATCCATCGTACCCATAATCTCCGATAATTTTCGATTGGCGTCTATCAGAGATTGCTGAACGCCAGGATCGCTAATGCGATAGACATTCCAGAATTCCAATTTGGCAGCAGCCTGCAAGAAGCCACGGGCGCGTTCTGGATTGTCAATGCCCGGCAATTCCACCAAAATTAGGTCGCGTGCGGCATCCAACGAGACGTTAGGCTGCGTAACCCCCAGTTTATCAATACGTTCTTTCAGCAATTTGAAAGTAAGATCAACCGTTTCATTGGCGCGTTCCCGAATGAGACGCACCACTTCCCCATCGGCAGTTTCAAAATTAATTTGGTCACGAAGTGATGGGGTTCTGGCGAATAGCGGTGCTAATTTTTTACCTTTGCTAAGATCGCGGTAAGCATCTGCAAAACGGGTCACGTAATCCGATTGCTGATTACTCTGCAACTGGGACGCTCTATTCAATGCATCTAAAAAGGTAGGATCCTTGCTATCATTGGCCAATGCCTGAATAAATTCACGCAAATCCACTTGTAATACTACGCTCATGCCACCTTTGAGGTCAAGCCCCAAAGCCAGTTGATTCCCCTTTAGCTCCTGGTAAGTCCAGGATTTCAACAGCGGAATTTTCAACACCTCTTCTGAGGACATGGAGTCCAGAAAAGCTGTCCTCTTCTCTTTGTAACAAAGAGAATTCTCTCCTTCCCCTGGGCACGCCTTTTGCGCGTAAGCAGCAGCAGCTTTTTCCACCTTTTGAGTTGGAAGAACATAAAGATACTGAGCCAGCGTCACCAGCGTCAAAACGACCAGGAAGAACTTCACAATGCCTTTGCCTTGCATAACTTCCGTTTTACCTTTTTAGAATAATCGTTAGAAAATCAATTGATTAGGCGATAAAATTTGATTCTTTTATAGCCCCTCCGAAAAAACTCCGCAAATATATGCCAATTTTATGGTTCTTTTGCAGAAGTGCAAAGGTAAATACTTGTTTGAAATGTACAAATGTATTTGGGAAGTTTAAGAGAGTTGAGGAGTTTTGGGACTCAGAGGTTGAAGGGGGGTTAAGGGTATAAGTTTTTTGGTTGTTAGGTTTACAAGTGCAAATAAGTATTATTTTGAATAAATTTAATATCACAACATCACTAAATCACAAAGCCTCTCTTTCACCCAGTCCCCACGTCAAACATCAATCCTCTGTCCTATATGGCATCCTCGCTACAATCGAGCGCCCCAGCGTGAGTTCATCCGCATATTCCAATTCACCTCCAAAAGACACGCCTCGCGCAATCGTACTAATTTTCACCCCGGCATCTTTGAGTTTTTTGGAAATATAAAAAATCGTGGTATCCCCTTCAATAGTAGGGTTCACAGCCATAATGATTTCACGGATTTCCCCCTGTTGGATGCGCTGCGCCAAGGTATCAATGTTCAAATCGCCAGGTCCAATGCCTTCAATCGGGGAAATAACACCGCCCAACACATGATACAAACCCCGGTATTGCGAAGTATCTTCGATGGCCATCACGTCGCGGATAGATTCCACCACGCACACCATACTTCGGTCGCGGCGCGGATCGGCGCAAATAGAGCAAAGCGGATCGTCCGATAAATTATGGCAAGTTTCACAAAATTTAATATGCTGCCGCATTTTTAAGATCGCATCGGCGAACTGCTCTACGTTCTCTCCTGGCTGGTTCACTAAATGCAATACCAACCGCAAGGCCGTTTTCTTACCAATGCCCGGCAATGTAGCAAACGCATTGACCGCCTCTTCAATTAGTTTTGACGAAAAATTCATAACTGCAAATGTAAGAAGTGTCCATCTAATTTTTACCTCCAAATCAACCTTTCAACTTATCACCCCCTTTAGTCTAATCTCTACATTTCCGTACCCAGTTTCGCAGTTGATACATACTACCCTACCGAATGTGTACTTGTTGGTTAAAATCTTGTTACTCAACAGAATGTTGGGCGTCTAAATTCCAAAACCAAATAGCGACTATGAAAAATTTCCTGCATGAATATTTTTATTATACCCGTTCTGAACGAAATGGGGCTTTGGTCTTGAGCATTTTATGCGTACTACTTTTTGTAGTGCCTGCATTCTTTCCGTACATCGCGCCGAAGCCAAAATCACCCGACTTTGAAGTATTATTTTCCAGCGAAAAAGCTGCAATTGCTGACGATCATTCGTCAGAAGAAATAGAAATCACCCTTTTTGAATTTGATCCGAATACAGCATCAAAGGAAGAATTAGAATTATTGGGCTTGTCAGCAAAATTGGCTCAAACAATTGTAAACTATCGAAATAAAGGTGGGAAATTCTACCAGACAGAAGATTTGCAAAAAATTTATACATTGAAAGCCGAAGACTATGAACGTCTTGCGCCTTATGTGCGCATCGGTGGGAAGAATTTTCCAAAAGCAGAAAGTAAAGGCTATTCCAAAGATCGACCGATTGCACAATTATTTGAATTCGATCCAAACACCGCTTCTGCAAGCGATTTTGAGAAATTAGGCTTGTCCGATAAAACAGCAGCTACTATCGTAAAATACCGCGAGAAAGGAGGAAAATTCCAGAAACCAGAGGATTTAAAGAAAATTTATGGTATAAAAGAGACTGATTATGAGCGATTAAAGCCTTTTATTGTCTTAACTCCGGCAATCGAAATGAAAACAAATATTGCGTCCACAACACCCGTAAAATCACCCGATTTTCCCAACCGCGCAACAAAACCTTTAGCCATTGACATCAATCAAGCCAGCCCTGAAGAATGGCAGCAATTGCGCGGAATAGGCATGGCGTTTGCAAAACGTATTACAACTTTTCGTGATAAACTCGGAGGTTTTAGCAGTATCGAACAAGTAGCGGAGACTTATGGCTTGCCTGACAGTACTTTTCAACAAATTAAACCACAGTTAAAATCATCGCCGATTTTCCGCACGATTGCCATCAATACTGCCAGCGTAGAGGAATTGAAAGCACATCCGTACATTGACGCCCGCTTGGCGGCTGCCATCGTGAGCTATCGAGAGCAGCACGGGGCGTTCTCATCGGTGGGAGACGTGGCCCGGTTGAAAGCGCTCCCACCTACTACGTTGGAAAAACTGAAGCCTTATCTGAGTTTCGATTGAAATCCTTTTAATAGTACCCTAATTTTCCGCTGAGATGACACCTAATCATCTCAGCTTTTTCTTTTATAAGAAATTGATAATTAATCATTTATAAAATATCCATTCCACGATTTCATCTCGTTTGCTACGACTAATCGGAATTTTATATTTATTAATTTCCAACAAATTTCCATCCAGGGACTGGACTTTGTTTTTGGCAACAATATAAGATTTATGTACTCGTATAAAATTCTCCGAAGGTAGCAAATCTTCTAAGTTTTTCAGGCTTTCGAGTGTGACCAGGCGCGCATCTCGACAAACAATTCGAACGTATTCTTTCAAACCTTCTATAAATAAAATATCATCAAAATAAACTTTTACCACTTTTCCATCCACTTTAATAGAGAAAAAATCTCGACTGATGCTGGGCAATACAATGGCGGTTTCGTTTTGGCGAAAATTCAATTGTTCTTTAGCTTTATTCACCGCTTGCAAAAAACGCTCAAAAGAAAAGGGCTTGAGTAAATAATCAATAACATTTAATTCAAAGGCCTCGATAGCATAATCATTATAAGCCGTTGTAAAAATTGTAATTGGCGGATTTTTTAATGTTTTAAGTAAATTATTTCCACTCAGCGTAGGCATTTGAATATCCAAAAATAATAAATCAACGGGCGTTTGATTTAAAATATCTAATGCTTTCATCGGCGATTTCACCTTGTCCACAATCTCTAAATCAGGCACTTGCCGAGTAAATTCTTCCAGCAAGTTCAGCGCTAAATATTCATCATCTACGAGTAAAGTTTTGATAGCTGCCATATAATGGGACACTATTTTTTATGATTAAACAGATTCTTACTGATAATTATGTATTTACTCAATATTTAAAGTCAAATCAACTGAAAAAGTATTTTCTTTACTATTAACAAGTAATTGATAGCCATCTTTATATTTTAAATCCAATCGCTTGCGAATATTTTCCAAGCCAACCCCTCCTACCCTATCTTTCTGCTGATTTTGATCATCTTTGGTATTAATTGTATTGAAATGTAATATTTCATTTTGTACTTGTAAATTAATTTTAATAAAGGCGTTATCGTTCGTATCAAAATCACAGTGTTTAAAGCAGTTCTCAACGATTGGAATCAAAATCATTGGTTCAATTTTTATATTATTATTTATGCCTTTAACATCAAAGTGAATATCTAAAGGTTCTTCGCTCCGCATTTGAAATAACTCAATAAATTCCTTGATTTGCTCGGCTTCGCGCTTGAGTTCCACTTGCTCCGCTTTGCCATCATAAATAACATAACGCAATAAATTAGAAAGTTTCAACACCATTTCAGCAGTTTTATCGGATTTGACCACTGCCAGTGAATAAATATTATTTAAAGTATTAAATAAAAAATGTGGATTGATTTGTGCCCGAAGCGCCTGAAGTTGCGCTTCTTTTTGCTCGTTAATAATCGCCAAATTGCGCCTTTCTGCACGATAGCGATTATATAACATCTGATAAAAAAAACCAACGACCAGAAAGCTCAAATTAGTAAAAAGCGCGCCCAAAAACCAGCCTTCTCTTTTGCTAATGTCCAGCATTTCTCGGCGCACGTCTGGAAAATAGACATTCAACTCGGTACGCAGAAAAGTAGCGGCCAAGAATAATAAAACCGTAACAATTGCAAAGGTCAGATAGCGCTTCCGTTCAATAAATTTATCAACCAGCCATACATTCGCATAAAACAAAAATGCCATCGGCAAAACATTTGCCAACGCACGCGCAAGGCTAAGTTTGTAAGGCATAAAACGAGCAAAAATGAGTATATAAGCCAATAAAAATGCGCTCCATATGCCAATATGCAGCCAGATTTCTAATCGCCGATTGATATATCGTTCTTCCCAAGTCATATTTCAAAAGTAAAAATTTTGTCGGTCAACTAGCAAAAGCTTTCAACGATTGGTTATTTTTTTTCTATGATCTGCGATTATTTTCAAATTTTGATAGACAAATTAACGCGATTCGTCTATGAGTTTGGCGATTTGATCGATAAAAACAGCTTCGACTCCAATTTTTTGGAAAAGCATCATTTTAGCCCCCTACAACCTCTGAGGCGTTCAAAAAGTCCTTTTTACAGTGCTCACGAAGAAAACAATCAGTATGAAAAAATTGAAATGCCTTGTGATTGATGGGGTGAAAGCCGACCAAGAATTGATTCGAGATCATATTGCAAAAATTCCTTATTTACATCTGGATGGCTCGTTTTGCTCGCCATTGGAAGCGATGCCTGATATTCAAGAAAATAGTATTGATCTTTTATTTATGGATGTAAATACGCCTGATATTAATGGAATTGAGTTCTTGCGTATGCTGAATCCCAAGCCAATGGTGGTGTTCACGACCGCTTGTCGGGATTATGCTTTTGAGGGATTTCAGCTCGGTGTGATTGATTATTTACTCAAACCTATTGAATTTCAAGACTTTTTTAAAGCAGTCAGCAAAGCAACGCGCCAATTTCATTGGTTAGAGCTCCCTCGTCAGAATGATCCGGCATTTACAAAAGCGAAAGAAAAAGACTATTTAGTTATTAAATCCAATCGCCGTTTGTATCGAATTCCGATCCCCGATATTATATATATTGAAGGGATGAGGGAATACGTTGCTGTTTACACGAGTGATCATAAAAAATTATTATTTTTACATTCTTTAAAAAATTTGGAAGATACGCTTCCGCAAGATCAGTTTATCCGTATTCATAAATCCTATATTATTGCTATTGATAAAGTAACTTCAATGGAAGGCAATCAGGTTTATCTGGGCGAAATGAAACTTCCGCTTGGCGAACGCTATAAAGAACGTTTTTTTGAAACGGTATTTAGTTATTAAATAATAAAAAGCCCATGAAGTTTATTATATTTCACAGGCTCTTATTTTATATTTTATTTACAAATTTTTAATCTTCATCATCTAATTCATCAAAAGGCTTGAATTCCCAGGTATCGTCCAGGCGTGTACCGCTGGCATTACCAGTTGTAATAAAAAGTCGATTATTTATAACAAAACCCGCCAAATGTATACGTGTAGAGCCTTCGATATTATTTTTCTTTTCCCAAAGATCGGCATTTGGATCATATTCCCAAACCGTGCCTAACACAGTGCTACTGCTCATGCCGCCAATGGCATAACCCAGGCCACCAACACTAAGCCCAAGCCCGGCGTGCCGAATCACCGCATAATTATCATCTTCATTGAGATCGTTTTTCTGCGTCCATTCCTGGCTTGCAGGATCAAAGGCCCAAAAATCATATTCATAAATCCCATTATTTCGTCCGCCACCGACATAAGCTTTCCCGTCGATCACAAAAGCAAATGCTTCCTCGCGCTTTGCCCCCTTGAGACTGACCACTTGCGTCCAGGTATCGGTGTCGGGATCATATTCATAAAAATCTTTAAGCCAATTACCATCATAGCCCGTGCCGATATAGCCCTTACCATTGATAGAAAACCCCACCGAATTGTATCGGGGCGTACCGACAAAATCTGCTTTGCGTGTCCATTGCTGCCCGGAAGGCGCATCAGGGTTGAATTCCCAAAAATCGCCCAATTCTTCATTTTGCAAATCCGCATTATAACCGGTGCCAATATAACCGCGATTTCCAATAGCAAATGCCACCGCTCCGCGACGTCCTTCGCCAGGGAAAGAATCGACGCGCTGCCAAAAATCCAAAGCCGCATCGTATCGCCAGAAATCGCGTAAATCATCTTCTCCATCATAGCCAAGCCCTACATAAGCAATATTGCCAATGGTAAAACTCACTGCATTAGAGCGCGGAATCCCTTCAAAATCGGAGCGCCTGATCCAGTTGCCCAGGATATTTTCATCATCCTCATCGCCATTAAACAGGCAGGATTGTAAGGCCGTCATTCCCAAAGCAATAAAAAACAGGAAAAATAATGATCGTTTCATTATATTCATTTTAAGTTTATTTAATTGAAATGATATATACTTTTAAAGACATTCCACGCTCATGCTTAGCATCGCCAATAATGACGCGATTGACCGAAGTATTATAATCTTCGCTTAATTCAAAAATTAAAGTATTATGATTTATGCCTTCCACTTGTAATTGATACTGAATAAATTCCGTTATATCTACTTCATAGCGCGTATCGCGTCCATATTCTTCATCCGTATATAATGTTGCAGCATAATTATTATATACTAATATTTCATTATTTTTATTTGCCCAAAAAACATTTAGCTGCGATGGAAGCGAATGATTATTTCCTGAATCTTTTGTAATTGGATAAAATTCAAGCACCGCTTTTGAAATCAAAAAATCATTACCGTCCGCCAATAAATCGGTAAGATGAGGTATTTCTACGCGCATCGCGACGCCTTCGCTTCCTTGAATAAAAGATTGGTTATCAGATTTGTAAGAATATAATTCTTGCGTAATTGGTGTAAGTTCTGCAAAATTGGTGCCACTCCGATTGGTTTCAATTCGATTAAAATAAAGACCGCCATCTATTGGAAATACATATTTACCTGGTGTAATGGGCAATTCCGAGTAATCAGTATAATACAAACGCATTTCAGATTCGGTGCTAAAGCCAATAAACGCAGCACTTTGAGAAGTATCCGCAGCCAAAACAATGCCCTTAAAATATTCTTGAAAATTATCATTATTCGCCAATTCATCGGCTCGCTCTATAGCCAGATTATAAATAGCCAAGCCCAAATTATCGTCGAGTTTAATTTCTAATTCCCCGCCGCTATTCGGGCGCGGATAAAAAGAAATTTGCCCTAAAGGGCGACGTGTAAAGAAAAAATTACTTTTATTATAAAGCGCCGTGTCTTCCTCTGCAATTTCAATATCTTCGCTCACCCGATAAATATAAAGTGTTTGTAAATTACTCGTATCATAATAAGAATATCCATCATATTTTAGCATCAGTGTAAGAGAGTCATAACGCATATTTTTCTTTTCCAAATAATAAGAATCGCCTTCTGTCAATCCTACCTGACAATAAGCATAAGAAGTAATTCTGCCCAATTGAGCATCAAGATGACTACCAACTAATAACCGATCCAAGCGATCTGTAATAAGGCTATCATATAATACCGAAGAGACCGTAAGAGAGAAGGTATCTATTACATTAATATCAAAAGTTTCTTCCGGGAAGAAGTCAATACCGAGGTCTTCTTTTTTATTGCATGCAATAAATGCAATAATTGATAATAAAATATATAATAAGAGCCATTTATCATAAGCTCTTGCAAAAAAGATATTCATGTTTCGATTGTTTTCATTAAAAGCTTTGCCAAATGTCAGGCGAGTAAAGCAAGTTGAAAAATAATTTCAACGAGCGCTGTGTATTTATCAATCAGTTCCTCTTTTTGTAATATTTTATTAAAAATCACTCATTCATAGCGATTTTAGCCTGGTTCGTAATATAAAAAAGCCATGATGGTTGAATAGAAATGATACGCTACCAACGGGTGGGCAGCTAATCATGTCTTTCTGCGTTATTTATTCCGGTTTTTTCAAATAATACATCATGAAAAGCAAAATATTCATAGCAATTTTATTATCATCCAATTTTATTACAATATTATTGGCACAAACCAGTAATTCTATTTATTCTTCTTATGGTATCGGAAATATGCATTCTTTAGCCATAGGTCAATTGGAAGGCTTGGGAAATAGCGGTATCGGGCTTCGATCACCCAATTTTATAAATACTTTAAATCCTGCCGCAAATGTTTATATGCAAAAACCGGTGACAGCTATGCTTGATCTCGGCGTCAATTTTGATCTTGATCGTGCTTATGATGGCAAAAATAGTAATTTCGAAAGCGGCGGAAGCCTATCGCATTTAGCTTTGTGGATGCAACCAAACCGTAGATGGGGCACAATAATTGGAATGTTGCCTTATAGCGAAGTGGCTTATGATGTGAGCGCAACAAGAATAGATGGCGCAACCCAAACGCCTTACTCCATTATTTACAAGGGTTCTGGCGGTATTTATAAAGTTTTCTGGGGAAATGCTTTTGCCATTAGCGAGCAATTTTCTGTCGGAATTAATACCTCGGTTTTATTTGGTTCGATCAAGCGCACAGAAGAATTCAGTTCTGATGACGTTTTAGGTGATTTTTCCACAGAAAAAAAGACCAATTTAATTGATTATCAAGTAGATATCGGTTTGCAATATGCTTTTCGATTGAGTGGAAATCAATTTGTGCTGGGTGCTACTTTTACACCAGGCAGTGATATGAAAGCACTTGAAGAAACCTGGCTGCGCAAGAGTTTGAGCGAGGAAATCGAAAAAGAAGATGTAACTGCAGGTGCTTATCGGTTGCCGCTACAAGCAGGCTTTGGCATTTCGTGGAATAATAAACGTTGGCTAATTACATCTGATGTAAAATATCAAAATTGGGAAAATGCTGACATTTCATCTCAAAATACATTACAAAATACTTTAAAGTGGTCACTCGGCACAGAATGGTCGCCATTAGAACAAACCGATTATTTTTATCAACAACCCTTATCTTTCCGCGCTGGCGCTTTTTTACAAAATTATCACCAAATCGTTGAGGGTCAGCGCTTTCCTGTGTGGGGACTCACAGCCGGCGCTTCGATACCGCTGCGACGCAGGTATCATCATGTCACATTTAATTATATTTTTCAGAATATGGGAACTTTGTCGGAAGGGTTATTAATCGAATCGAAACACCGTATTTCACTAAATATTCATCTCCGCGACATCTGGTTTTTGCAAAAGAAATTTGACTAGAATATAATATCCAATATCTCCATATTTTACATTTCACTCCATTCGTTGAAAGGTTCTTACCACTCATTGAAATGATTTGTCTCGCCCATCATTTCCAGTTTCCTTTGTATCATCAAGAACAAAAAAATTAAAAATTAATTCATTATTTAACATTTAAGACCATGAAAATCAAACTATTTTCTCAAAACAATCTACATTTTTTTGCTTTGGCTTTAATTGCCGTTACGATGAGTTTTACCGCTTGCAACAAGGATGAGAACGACACGACAAGTACCATTTCTACAGAAGAAGCAGTGGCCGTCATCGAAGGAGCATTGATGAACAGTACGTCCGGCATTGGCAGCGAAGTGGCTGACGCTGCTTACATTGCTTTGCAGTACAGCGAAAAAGATGGACTTGGTGGTCCTTGTGGTACGACTTTTGATTCGACGGTCACACGTTCGATCAATGAAACCCGCGTCATTGCTACTTACACCACGACCTGGCGTTGGAAAGTTAATTGCAATAATGTAATGGTGCCGACTTCGCTTGATTTTGATCGCACTTCCAGCGGCGAGTACGAAACATCAAGAATGGCTTCCGAAGACAGCGCTATCAGTGACTGGACGATCAGCAATCTCGTGTTGGGTAACGCCTGGACGCTCACGGGTACTTATGCCCGTAATGGCAGTCAAACTTCTCAGATTCGCAATCAAAACAGCTTCACCTCCGAATTAACCATGAACATTAGCAGTCTGTCGGTCAACAAAAGTACGCTCCGCGTCGATAGCGGCAGCGCTACGTTCCTCCTTACAGGCAACGGCACAGGCGGCAATAGTTTCCGATTTGAAGGCACTATTGTTTTCAATGGAAATGGAACTGCAACTGTGACCATTAATGGGCAGACTTATGAAATTGACCTGAACTAAAAGAGGTCAGACGTCAGAGCAGAGAGGCCAGCCAAAAATCTGGCTTCTCTTTTCAACTCTCCTCGCCTGCGCATAGCTATGGCGAGCGCAGGTTAATTTTTAAGCTTCTAAACTTTAAATAAAATGTATTTCCTGATCGAAAAATTCGGCATACTAAATGGCTGGGCACTCGGCGCGTTGTTCGTTTTCTTGCGCTACACAACTTTTGCGGGATTCGCTTTTATGATATTTTATGTAATATGGAAGCCCAACTTTATAAAGTTTAAAATTCAGTCAAAATTCCCAAAAACCGCACGCATTTGGCATGAAATTCGGCACTCTGCTTACACCGCACTGATCTTTGCTTCTTTAGGAATCGGAGTTCATTTTTTGAAGCAAGCAGGCTTTACCAAAATTTATACGGACATGAATGAATACGGATGGGGATATTTAATTTTTTCATTCTTTTTATTAACATTCATCCACGACACCTATTTTTACTGGATACATCGCTTGATGCATCACAATAAATTATTTCCAATTTTACATAAAGTACATCATGTTTCTAATAATCCGACGCCATTTGCATCTTTATCTTTTCATCCTTTGGAAGCGATAGTGGAAATCGGAATTGTACCGTTAGCCATACTTTTCATACCATTTCATCCTTTAGTATTATTATTGTTTGCTACCTGGTCTTTATTTTTTAATGTAATGGGGCACTTGGGTTATGAATTATTCCCCAAAGGTTTTGTGTATCACCCTATTGGTCGCTGGTTCAATACCGCCACGCATCATAATATGCACCATGCACGATCAAATTGTAATTATGGTTTATATTATAATTTCTGGGACACCATTATGAAAACCAATGCCCCTGATTATCAGCAAACATTTGAAAAAATTAAAACTTTACATAATTATTAATCTTTAATTAAAATCACCCGATCAACATGAAAGCAATTATCATCGTTTTTTTACTCATTTTTATTTCAAAACAAGCTCATTCTCAGTCTTTTGGCGAATATCCTGCTTTTACAGATTGGTACGAAAATCCTTTAGGGTTTCATCCGCTCAATTTACATACCAGTAGCGGCATCATCGTTCCGGCAGTAGCAGCGGCGGCTTGTTTAATATTTACAAAACGTGATACTTCATTAATAAATCGTATTTCGTTTTACTCGGAAGGTGGCATTTCAAAAGGTTATTATTTACCTAAAACGACGATGTATCAAAATAATATTGGCTTTTTTTATCATACGAGAAACTGGTTATATCTTGGCACAGAATTTAATGTATATCATCCCAGAGACGAGTTTAATAATACTTGGGGATTCGGGATGCGACCAATGGTAAGGTTTTTGCCAATTAATAAAGAAAAATATCGCTTATTTTTTGAATCCGGCGCAGGGCTTATTTACTTCTTAAATGAATTTCCGCAACCAACTTCAGGCTACGGAGAATTTAATGAACCGCGCACGGGTACTAAATGGAATGGCTCGCCCAAATACGGCATTGGCGCAGAAATTAATATTGATAAAAGTTTTTCTTTATTATTCGGCGCACGACACGTACATATTTCCAATGGCGATACAAAAGGCGTAGAACGCAATCCCGGGCATGATAGCAATGGTTTTTATTTAGGATTTAGTTATAAACCAATAAAAAATTAAGCAAATAATCTTAAAATTATCATCATGAAAACAATCATCAGCATTTTTAGCTTGCTTGTAATAATGAATTATTTACAGGCTCAATCCATGGAAAATCCTGGCACACCGGAAGAACGCGCGGAAAAAATGACGCAGAAAATGGAAGAAGATTTGCCTTTACGGCCAGAGCAAGTGTCTGTTATTCAAGCTTTAAACTTGAAATACGCGCGCATGATACAAACCGAAGTTTTTGATAAAAAGCTTAATAAATGGTCGACATATAATAAATCGATGAAAATTAATAACCAAAAAGAAAAAGAATTGAAGCCATTACTTTCTGATTCTCAATGGAAAAATTATGAAAAACTAAAATCAGAGGCTATTAATAAAGCTTGGAGTCAAATATTTTAAAATCAAGTAATTCCATACCATGTACTTTCCAACGTGCCATTTCGACTTGTCGGGATGGCATTTTTCTTTTAAATTGCTCCCAAAAAATAAAATGAAAACCGAAATTACCCGTATTATTAATACTATCCGTCATACGTTTGAAGGGACGCCCTGGCATGGCCCTGCTGTAATGGACATTCTTAAAGATATAAAGCCGGAAGATGTAATTAAAAAACTGCCCAATAGTCATAATATTGCCGAACTAGTAGCCCACATGAGTACCTGGCGCGAATTTGTTGCACAAAAACTAAATGGAAATATCGAATTTGATGTAACGCACGAAGCAAATTTTCCAGTTATTACAAATCTTACAAAAGAAGATTGGCAGGCTTTGGTCAATCGTTTACAAAAAAGTCAAAGCGATTTATTAAAAGCGCTTGAACATTGCTCCGATGAAAAGTTAGGAGAATTAGTACCTGGGCGCGAATATAAATTTGGTATCATGTTACATGGTATCATACATCATGATTTGTATCATTTGGGGCAGATTGTATTATTGCGAAAATTGCCATAATAAATCCTCCTAAACAATGATGTTTCTATTCAAATCGTTTGATAGTAAACCAATTTAGAAAAAAGTGATTGCACATCATATTATAAATTTTCTTTTAATTTTAACACCTTTTTTACATTCGGATATTACACAGCCCGAACCAATTCTCTTGCAAAACCCTTCTTTTGAAGGCACGCCAGGCT
The DNA here is from genome assembly GCA_033761835.1 of Saprospiraceae bacterium. Taxonomy (GTDB): domain Bacteria; phylum Bacteroidota; class Bacteroidia; order Chitinophagales; family Saprospiraceae; genus JADJNW01. Next base: position 1,132 of record JANRME010000054.1, on the reverse strand, counting down.
TTAGCCGATTGCCTTATGGCTGGTTTTATTGTGGCGAGATGGGCGAGTCCCCACCGGATGTGCATCCTTCGGGGAATTTTGGGGTAGAACAAGCGCCGCAGCATGGTTCTACTTATATTGGCATGGTCGTGCGCGATAATAATACCCAGGAGGGCGTGAGTCAATGGCTGAATGAGCCTTTAATAACCGGGCAATGTTATGAATTTTCGTTATATGCTGCGCGATCGCCTCGCTATCAAAGTGTTAGCCGCACGACCTGGCAGCCGACCAATTTTGATAAACCCGTTCGATTATTGATTTGGGCTGGATTTTATAATTGTGAAAAAGTAGAATTATTAGCAACCACTTCGTTGATCGAACATACCGATTGGCAACATTATATTTTTCAAATTCAAGGGTCACAAGCTTATAATCGATTATTAATAGAAGCTCAATACGCCGAGGGCGAAATGCCTTATTGTGGCAATGTACTAATAGATCATGCATCTCCGCTATTACCAATTGATTGTAATAATCATCAATTATTAGCTCCTATTGAAACGTTTCATATTAAAGCACCCATTAATATTATTGAAAGTAAAGATATTATTACAAGATTAATTGAAAAAGTACATTTTTCAGAAATTGATCAACGACCCGAACAGCACTTATTTTTCTTGCCTTCCGGCGAATTACAGCAATGCAATCGCTATTTATATAATATTGCTCAAATTGTACAACGCTTTCCTGATATAAAGTTATTTTTTTATATTAATGAGAGAAATAAACATCATTTGCAAAATAAAATGTTGGCATTAGAAACAGAATTAATGTTGGTAGGATTGTCGCCTGAGCGGTTTCGCATTCAAAAAAACAATGCCCGCGAAAGCGATACAACAAGCGAAATCTCTCTAAAAATCAAGTAAATCTAAATCGCCGCCCACCAAAAATCGCAGTAAAAGCATCTGTAATGTATCTAGAATTAATCCTCTGACTTGCAGAGGATATTTTTTGCTTTTTACATTCTAAAAATTTAGTTATTTAACGATTAAATCCGATTTTAGACACTAAAACCCGACGCATCATGTTGAGAAATTTTATCAAACAGGCATTCCGCAGCTTTGCTCGTTATCGAGTATCCTATCTTATTAGT
>JANRME010000053.1:0-7128 GCA_033761835.1 Saprospiraceae bacterium | reverse complement strand
TTTTAATTGTACCAGATAGGAATTGAAACTACAAGTGAATGGCAGAGAAAGGAGATACTTCTAAACTTTTAATTGTACCAGATAGGAATTGAAACATGTGTCTTTTTTGGCTAAATACGAACTGTCTTGAGCTTTTAATTGTACCAGATAGGAATTGAAACATTGCGGAAACCGAATTAACTTGAAATATTTGCATACTTTTAATTGTACCAGATAGGAATTGAAACAGACTAACATCGCTTGTGTTTTCGTAATCTTGAAACTTTTAATTGTACCAGATAGGAATTGAAACCTGGCCCTGTTAGCGGTGGGATATATAAAGTGTCGGCTTTTAATTGTACCAGATAGGAATTGAAACTAAGCTTAGATGACCTGGTATTTAAAAATATGCAAGACTTTTAATTGTACCAGATAGGAATTGAAACATGCAAATTCAATACTTTCATATTTTACCAGTTGTCGCTTTTAATTGTACCAGATAGGAATTGAAACTTTGATTTTAAAATGGAGAGTGTATTGGAGCTCGTCCTTTTAATTGTACCAGATAGGAATTGAAACGGTACGATGATAAACAATCCTACGATTGTCGCATCTACTTTAATTGTACCCAGTAAACCAATGATTTTGCGCCAGTAACTATTCGTAAAGAAGTTATGATTAAATTTACAGCAACAAGGAACAAAGAACAAACTACAAGCGCAAGAAATCTATCTATTCCTTCTTGCCGCTTAAGATTTGAAGCTTGTAGCTAACAAAATGAAACAAACTTATCATATTCATATCACCGGACAAGTGCAGGGCGTAGGCTTTCGCCCTTATGTATTTAGATTAGCAGTACAATTTGGACTAAAAGGTTGGGTAAATAATGCCCCTAATGGTGTACATATCAGATTTAATGCAAATACAGCACAAGCGAAGCATTTTTATAACACTTTGATACAAGAAGCGCCTGCGCTGGCGCATATCTTGACGCATCAGATGCACGAAGCATCGCCGCAGTTCTTTGACAGTTTTGAGATCATCCAAAGCGAGGAAAAAGTCGTCGCCGATTTATTATTAACGCCCGATTTTGCTTTATGCGAGGACTGTCGACGGGAATTGTACGAGCCAACAAATCGTCGATTCCATTATCCATTTATTACATGCACCAATTGTGGTCCGCGTTTTTCTATTATACAAAAATTGCCTTACGACCGCGAACGCACGACAATGCTGGATTTTACAATGTGTAATAATTGTGAAGCAGAATATCATAATGTTTGGGATCGACGTTACTTTTCGCAAACCAATTCTTGCCCAACTTGCGGTATTCAATTGCAATTGATGGATGCACAAGGAAATATTTTAGAAAATCCATTACAAACTGCTATTCAATTCTTGCAAAATGGTCAAATCGGTGCAGTAAAAGGAATCGGTGGTTATTTACTACTATGTGATGCCACCAATGCTGAAGTCATTCAGCGCCTGCGCGAACGCAAACACCGCCCTACCAAACCATTGGCTTTGCTTTACGCAAATGTAGCAATGCTGGAAGGGGATGTGGAGATGCGTGATACAGAAAGAAAATTATTACAAAGCCCGGCAGCGCCTATTATATTGTTGAATATAAAAGAATCTCCTTTTAATACTGGAATTCAGACGGATTTGATTGCGCCTGGCTTGCGCCAAATAGGAGCAATGTTGCCTTATACCCCCCTTTTTGACTTGATTTCCAATGCAATAGGAAAACCTTTGGTTGCAACAAGCGGCAATGTGAGTGGTTCGCCGGTCATTTATGAAGATGAAAAAGCATTACAAGAATTATTACATATTGCAGATTTTATTTTAAGTAATAATCGAGATATTATACTGCCACAGGATGACTCGGTAATGCGTATCAGTACGCATTTTCAGCAGCCAATTGTTATGCGTAGGTCGAGAGGATTAGCGCCATCCTTGTTGAATGATACGATTATCAAGCGCTTTGCAGATAAAACGCAATCCACTTTAGCGATGGGTGCCCATTTAAAAAGTACCTTTTCCTTATTACATCGCGGCAATGTCTATGTAAGTCAATTTTTGGGCGATCTGGATCGTTTTGAGTCGCAGCAAAGTTATGAACATACTTTGCATCATTTTTTACAATTGTTTGATAATCAACCCCGAAAAATTATAACTGATAAACATCCAGCGTATTTTTCGACCCAATTAGGCGAACAATTGGCGGCGGAATGGAATATCCCTCTTATAAAAGTGCAACATCATCAAGCCCACGCGCTGGCGGTATTGGGCGAAAATCATTTACTAGATTGTAAAGAGCCGGTGTTAAATATTATATGGGATGGAACGGGCTACGGCGATGATGGGCAAGTATGGGGCGGCGAGTTTTTTTATTATAAAAATCATGAATTTTCAAGAGCGTATCATTTTGATTATTTTCCATTCATTTTGGGCGATAAAATGCCCCGCGAACCCAGGATTTCTGTGCTTTGTCTGGCTTATAATTTGCCGGATTCCGTTGATTTTATTCGATCAAAATTTTCGGAAACCGAATGGAATTTATATCAAAAGTTATTGCAAAAACCAGATCATTTAAAAACTTCCAGTGTCGGGCGATTATTTGACGGGGTGGCGTCTTTGCTTGGTTTGGGCGATAAAATGAGCTACGAAGGCGAGGCGGCGATGCAATTGGAAGCACTGGCAAAATCCTGGTTTCATTATAATGGCTTAAAATGCAACGAAAGTTATATAACAGAAACATTTAGTTCTTCTACGGTTCCAACGAATACTTTGGTGCAGAAGCTTTTAAGTGATTTACAGGAAGGTAGATCAAAAGATTATATCGCAGCAAAATTTCTAATGTCTTTGGTAAGCATTATAAAACAAGTAGCATATTACACAAATTGCCGAAAACTGGCATTTAGCGGCGGCGTTTTTCAGAATGAATTATTAGTTGACTTAATATTATATCACTTAAAGGACGAATTTGAATTGTTTTTTCATCAACAATTATCACCGAATGATGAATGTATTTCTTTTGGACAGCTTATTAATTATGAATGAAAACCACAGAAAGAAGCTGACAGAGCACTGTACTAGGTTGGTCGGAATGATTAAAAGCTACGTAATAATAAAATATAAAACACTAAATGTAAAACCACAAAAGTAGGGGAAGATAAACTTTTACATTTTGAATGTACATTTTTCGGTTTAAAATGTTCGATTTTATGGTTTGCCACTTATAACTTTAATCCAAAAACATGAAACGAATTACAACAAGCTTGATTTTTTTAATAAGTGCGTGGATTTTATTTACAGCACATGAATTTTGGCTGGCGCCGAGTCAATTTCGATTAAAACCTGGAAAAACAGTCCAACTGGATTTGTTGGTCGGGGAAGATTTTCACGGTGAATTATGGGGCGCCCGGAAAAAGCGGACGGAAAGTGTGCATCATTATTTTGGAATGCAAAAAGAAGATTTGACTGCACAGGCATTGGCAACAGACTCACTTTCAATGCAATTCAAATGCAAAAAATCTGGTACGCATTTGCTGACCATGCGCTCGAATAATTCTTTTATTGAACTAAGTGGCGAAGATTTCAACAATTATTTGAAAGAAGACGGGATTGAAAATATCCTTGCGTTGCGCGAAAAGCAGAACCAATTGGGCAGACCCTCCAGAGAATTTTACCAACGTTGCGCCAAAGCGCTCTTGCAGGTAGGTAAGAAAACCGACGATACGTACTCGATCAATTGTGGTATGCCATTGGAAATCATTCCTTTACAAAATCCTTATAAGCTGAAAGTAGGCGATAAACTACAGGTTAAAATCTTATTTGAAGGTAAACCCTTGCCGGATGCGGTGGTTCGCTCGTGGCACAAAGTGGACGAAACGAAAACAAACCAAGGCAGATTCCGTACCAATTTACAAGGTGTTGCAGCGATAGAATTGAACGCCAATGGAATATGGATGATAAGTCTGGTAAAAATGTTGGAAACCAATGACAAAAGTCATGCCGATTATCAAAGTTATTGGGGAAGTTTAACTTTTGAAATGTAAAATGTAAAGCGCTAAATGTAAAATGTAAAAATTGATAAGCCCTTTTGCAGTTTTGAATTTTACATTTTGTGGTTTAGAAAGTCTGGCATCCTTCGGTCGCCATAGGCTTGCCGAAGGCGAAGCTGACTTCTGGCATCTCTAAATCTAAAAAAATGAAATACTTATCCGAATACCGCGACCCGGAGCTGGTCGAGCAATATCTGGCAGAATTGCACAAAACCGTCACACGCCCCTGGACGATCATGGAGGTGTGCGGCGGGCAAACGCATAGCCTGGTTAAAAACGGTATTCTCAATTTGCTGCCAAAGGAAGTACAAATGGTGCATGGTCCCGGCTGCCCGGTGTGTGTTACACCCTTAAATTTGATTGACAAAGCAGTATATCTTGCAGAAGAAAAGGAAGTTATACTTTGTTCTTTTGGAGATATGTTGCGCGTACCCGGCTCAAAACGAAGTTTGCTCGAAGCCAAAGCCAAGGGCGCAGATGTGCGCATCCTGTACTCGCCGCTTGAAGCGGTGAAGCTGGCACAGGAGCATACTGACCGCGAAGTGGTATTTTTTGCAGTGGGATTCGAGACGACCGCACCTGCCAATGCATTATCCGTGTTGCACGCCTATCGTGCAGGCGTGAAAAACTACTCGATTTTGGCGTCGCATGTACTCGTACCGCCTGCTATTGAGGCAGTTATGAATGATGAAGAAGCACGAATTCAGGGATTCCTGGCGGCGGGTCACGTTTGCACCATTATGGGTATTGATGAATATTATCCGATTGTGGAAAAATATCATATTCCGATTGTGGTGACAGGATTTGAACCCGTGGATTTATTACAAGGCATATTAATGACCGTTCGGCAATTGGAGCAAGGTAAGTATTTTCTTGATAATCAATATACTAGAGTGGTAAAGCCCGAAGGAAATCCCGAAGCGCGTCAAATTATTGATCAGGTTTTTGAAATTACCGACCGCGAATGGCGTGGCATCGGCACGATCCCAATGAGTGGTTATGAAGTACGTAAAGAATTTTCAGAATATGATGCAAATATCAAGTTTTCGGTAAATATTGTAAAAGTAGAGGAGAGTAGTGAATGTATTGCCGGCTTGGTATTAAAAGGGATTAAAAAACCGCATGAATGTCCGCAATTTGGTAAAAAATGTACGCCACAGACTCCACTTGGCGCGCCAATGGTGTCGTCAGAAGGGGCTTGCGCAGCGTATTATCATTTTGCACAGGCAATGGATAAAATGGAAATTGTACACTAATGTTTATAATCATCAGGATGTTTTATGATTTTAATTGCATCATAATTCAAGCTTTAAAATCAGGATACCATTACACCGATAAACCACTTCTATGAACCAGGAAAAAATCCGAATGCAATTGCAATGCCCGATGCCGCAGCTTGATTTTGAAGTGATTACGCTGGGACACGGCAGTGGCGGGCTTTTGACGAATAAATTGCTTGAATCGGGCGTATTTGATTTATTAAAAAATCCATTATTAGACGAACATCATGATGGTGCTATATTTGAGCTAAATGGTCGGGTGGCGTTTTCGACAGATAGTTATGTCATTTCGCCTATTTTTTTTCCAGGTGGTAATATTGGAGAACTAGCAGTAAATGGAACGGTGAATGATTTAGCCATGTGTGGTGCGATTCCTAAATATTTGTCACTCGGCTTTATATTGGAAGAAGGATTAACAATACAGGAATTCTGGGATATTTTAGTCGCTATAAAATTTGCGGCAGAAAAGGCTGGTATTCAAATTGTTACCGGCGATACCAAAGTAGTGGAACGCGGTAAAGGAGATAAAGTTTTTATTAATACGACTGGAATCGGATTAGTGCATCCGAAAGCACAAATTGCAAAAGCACGTATAAAAGTGGGCGATAAAATTATAATAAGCGGTAATCTGGCGACGCACGGTATAGCCATCATGAGTGTGCGCGAGGGCTTAGAATTTGAAACGACTATTGAAAGCGATACGACCAATTTAAATCATACTATTACACAATTACTAAATGAATTTGGCGAAAGTATTCACCTCCTACGCGACCCGACACGCGGCGGCATGGCAACGGTGTTGAGTGAAATTGCAAGAGATATAAAATTAGGCATAGATATTTATCAAAAAGACATTCCCGTTACCGAGGAAGTGTATGGCGCTTGTGAATTATTAGGGCTTGATCCATTATATGTCGCTAACGAGGGCATTTTTATTGCAGTAGTGGATAATGATATTGCAGCAAATTTTACATCAAAATTAAAAACTTTAGAAAACGGTGAAAATGCCGCGATTATTGGGGAAGTAGTGGAAACGCATCCTCGGCAAGTGGTGCTGACAAGTAAAATTGGTGGAAAAAGAGTAGTAAATATGCTGGTAGGCGAGCAGTTGCCGCGTATTTGTTGATAAGAGAAGTTAGCTTATAAAAGCCTTGTGTCAGACTTTACAATCGGCGCTTAATATTATGATAAAAATGATTATAAGTAGCCAAGCATTTTAATAGTCACATTTTGCTGAAAATCAATAGTTTACCTGAATGAAACCTAATATTTTATTTAGAACAAATGCTTACGTAATAATAAATTTAATTTTTGCAGTATGCAGCATTTTTATAAAAAAGAGAAGAACTTGTTGAAATTCAATTGGTATACAGGTAGGTAGAAATCATTAAAAAGTAATAATTTTAAAAATACTCATTTCCAACTTACTACATATTCTTTTCTTCCAATACCTATTGAACCATCCTCGCTTTGCGCTACTACTTCGATCCGAAAAGTGCTGATGTCATCTGATTGAAAAAACGTAAGCGCGGCTTGCCCTTTATCATCGGTTTCTACCTTCGGATTCCAATATAATTGGGGGCGAAAAAAAGGTTGATGTAAGTCTTTACCCACTTGATTTGGATGAAATTCAGGAAATGCTGCTGGATACTGCAAGCCATTGATTTTGAATATATTATTTTCTTCTTCTTCGGGAATCAGAATGCTGGATTTGGTTGTAATATATACCACTCCATTGCTGCCAATCACTGAAAAATTTTCAAAAAGCTTATCAAAATTATAATAAACAGCTAATTGCTCAA
>JANRME010000052.1:0-4379 GCA_033761835.1 Saprospiraceae bacterium | reverse complement strand
TTCCCTCATTTCCATCTCCAAGGTCAATCTGCCTTTCTGCTTTCATGCCACTGCCTGAATTATTATTGCCAAATAAAAGCCCTTCAATCTTCCGTAATAGTTTTGGTCCTGGGTAATCACCGTGGTTGGTAGCAATAATTACTCTTGTTTTAAGTCCGGGCATATTGCTAAAAAGAAAAAACGATACCATATCTGAGCCTGCAAGCATGGTATGGTTTGCCGGATTAAAAACTGCTTTGCGGTATGCCTCTGTTTTTAACAGCGAGTTATTTTCCAGTGCATGAAAAAATTTACTAATTTCTTGTGTTGTAGATAAATAGCCGCCATTGCCTCTCAAGCTCCATAAATGTCCGTTATCATCATGCGGCATATCCAGAATGATTCCTATATCTTTTCCATCACTTCCATACCCATGTGCAACATTTGCCCTGTCATATTTCGGTATATAGCTGCCCGTACTTAGCAGTCCAATTGGTTTCAGTATATGGTCATATACATATTTATCAAAAGGCTTGCCGCTTACCTGCTCTACAATATAGGCAAGGCAGGAATAACCGAGATTTGAGTATATCTCCTTCGCGCCAGGCTCTGCTTTTAAAGTTAAGGTTTGAACAGCAGCAATCATTTCAGCAGTTGTAAAAGGGTCTCCGTCCGTTTTTTCACCTAATGGGAAACCAGCTCTGTGGTTTAGTAAGTGCTGCACTGTTATTTGTAGTTTACTACCCGTTAAGCCCGGCATTACTTTACTCAAAGGGTCATCCAGTTTTAATTTTCCATTTTCAACAAGCTGGTAAATGGCTACTTTTGTAAAGTCCTTAACACCGGAACCAATCTGTACAAAAGTTTCAGGTGAGAATTTCCGCTTTGCCGCTTCATTGGCATAACCATAGCCTTTACTCAGTATTTCTTTTCCTTCCCGTTCCACATGCACTACTCCATGAAACCCTTGCCTTTCTTCTGCACTAATTAATGAATCCAGTTGGTTTGTAATATTCTCAGATTGTGTTGTAGATTTTTGTGCTCTGCCTTGGCAACTTATTATCATGAACACAGACAAAAGCGTCAATAAATAAATAACATTTAACCTTTTCATTTCTTTTAATTTTTAAAAATTGAATAAAATAACAAATATTGTAGTTTATACAGAATAATTTTTAACCGCTAATGCCACGAAGCAACGCAGCGATAAAAGCCTGGTTTTCAATAAAAATTTTACGATTCTTTACGCACTTTGCGTTTAAAAAATCGAATATCATTTATTCTGTATAATATATATTATAAAAATATTATTCGACCTTTTCAGCGACAATGCTACGCTCGTTATTGCCTATTTTTATTTGCATTTTACCGTTTTTACTTTTTTCAAAAATCAAGGTCTTGCTATTGCTCGGCGAAAAAAATGTTGTATCAGACTGCATTTCAAATATTTTGTCCATAATAGGCATATCTCTCACACCCATCAATTGATCATTTTCCCAAATATACATCAGGAATAAAGGCTGCTTTTCAAACTGAATTTTCGCAAAGCTAATCCACGTTTGCGGGCGCTTAAAAGTGCCAAGAGACTCTATTGTATTGACTTTGCCAAACATTTCTTTTTGCGCATTCCAGAACGGCGCAGCGCGTTCTTGCACTTCATCCAATGGTTCTCCCCAGGCCTTTGCTAAAGCAGAAAAATCATTATTTAAAACTTTTTCCAAAATATCTTTCGTTCGATTATCATATTCTTTACAAATTTTACAAGACTCTTCATTATCATCATTTCCAATTAATAGTTTCGCTGCGTCTGCGCCTTCAAATGTTGTAATCAATTCATTATTTTCATTAAAATGAATCTGAATTTTAGAGCCGGAAGCCAATTGGTAAACACCTTGATATTGCGCTATGAGTTTCGCATCCAATTCCTGGAATTGACCATGTAGAATATCATTAATACGTATCGCCAAATCATCAGAAATTTTTCCAGCAATATTGCTTGAAATAATAATGGTTATATCTTCATCCAAATCCATGCCCATAAAGGCATTATAAACTCCATTACCGCCGTTATGCCAGATTTGAGTAGTGTTGTAGGGCGATTTTTGATTGACCCAGCCGTAACCATAATAAGAATTACCATCTTCATATTCCTTGATATGCGGTGTAAAATATTTTTCTTTTGCAGCAGCAGAAAGCACGGTATTATTTTTCAAAGCCAATGCCCATTTGTGCATATCGTCAACGGTAGAAAGGATGCCACCATTCGCACGCAAATGCCAGCCTGGGCCATCCTCGCGCCAGGGTCGGTCGAGCGCTGTACCCCAGCGGTTGCCTTGCCGATAACCCACTGCTAATTGTTCTTTATTAAATTTTGGCCGCAGGTAACCCGTTTTTTCCATACCAGCAGGCTTGAAAATATTATCATATAAGTATGTTTCATAATTTTTACCAGAAACCTGCTCAATAATAATGCCTAATAAACTATAACCAACATTGGAATATTCATATCGTTCGCCAGGTTTGAAAAGCAAGGGGGCATTCATTGCAAGCTTTATAAAGTCTTCTGCCCTGATAGTATCATAATCGCCGCCCATAGCTCCCCGAAAGCCAGCACTATGCGTAAGTAGCTGATGCAATGTAATATTTTTTTTATCATCGGGTACATCTTTAAAATATTTAGTAATTAAATCATTCGTGCTTAATTTACCTTGCGTTTCCAGTTTAAGAATCGCTGCGCCCGTAAACTGTTTCGTGATGGAGCCAATCGAAAAAACCGTTTCTGATGTTTGTAATCGTTTTGATTCTTTATCAGCAAAGCCGTAGCCTTTAGCTATTATAATATCGCCTTTTTGAGCAACCAAAACCGAGCCAGTCCAGCCATTATTAATGGCTTTTTGAAGATAATTATCAATTTTTTGGCCCATACCAGGCTTCACGACTTCCTGCGCAAATAAGCTTGCAAAAACAAATAATAATAACAGTACGAATGATACTTTTTTCATAATATTATTTTTTTTTCGAAAATTAGGATTGCATAATGAAAATAAAAAGTATGTGGGACAAGGGAAATACACTTTGTGATGAAAGTAGGTTTTTATGTTGTAAAAACTTTCATCCCTGAAATGATGAGCTTCAGCACAGCTTAGAAGTCATTTGTCACAAAGACATAGGAATTGTTCAGGAGAAGTGTTATTTTTCATAAAATATTGAGGATTCAATGAGTCGATATATCGAATTTATATTACATGTATTGTTTTGGTTATTTGTCACTTGGAGTTATTTCCAAAACGCCCTTAATGATGTAAGAATCGTAACGGCAATCGCGGATGATCATAATAATCAAGACATTCCATTGGATAGTGCAGTCGTGACCGTTAATTATATTGGTAAAGAATCCATTATGCAAAAGGAAACGATTACAGATAGTACCATTCTTATACCGCCTGAACAACGTTTTTCAAGAGATATCATGGTTTCTGAATATCAAAAAAATGATCGAATTGAATGGATTCGTTTTTATGATCGACAAATTGTAATATTACTTTCTTTCGGTAATATCATAAAAGCATTACTTTTTTATGGCGTTGTATTCTTATTGATTCCCAAATGGTTAGCGCCTCGGAAATGGTGGATTTTTATAGGGCTATTAATATTATTTATTTCTACTGCTTTTGGTTTAGAAATGTTAATGAATACGATTTATTTACAATATCAAGGTCAGGTAGTATATCCGGATGGCGTCCGACCTAATAATTTTAGGCATTTATTAAATATTAATCTTCGTCTTTATCCTTTTTTCTTAGGAATAGCATTTACTTATCGTTTTGCTAAAGATTGGATTCATAATCAGTATTTGCAGAAAAAACTAACGGAGGAAAAGTTAACTACGGAATTAAAATTTCTTAAAGCACAGGTTCACCCGCATTTCCTATTCAATACGCTAAATAACCTTTATGGAATGGCGCTTGCTGACAAAAGCGAACGCACCGCTGAAGGTATCGCCAAACTCGCCCAGCAAATGCGTTATATGCTGTATGAGAGCAATGAAGATTTTGTTACACTTGATAAAGAAATTGCTTATATTCAGACCTTTATCAACCTTCAACGATTACGTATTACTCCAGAAGATAATATTATTATAAAATTTGAACAAGATGGTGAAACCATTCATAAACAAATCGCGCCTATGCTTTTGATTCCGTTTGTCGAAAACGCATTTAAACATAGCTTGACATTTAAAGGAAAAACCGAGATTTTAATTAATTTAAAAGTACTTGATAATCAATTGTTTTTCATTGTTAGTAATACAATTAATGCACAAAGATCGCCACATGAAGAATCAGCCTCTGGCTTGGGTTTGCAAAATGTAAAAAGAAGATTAGAATTATTATACCCAAACC
>JANRME010000051.1:0-28768 GCA_033761835.1 Saprospiraceae bacterium | reverse complement strand
GCTGAAAGCCAACCATTTTGCGATCAAACACCGCATTTATCTTGCTGCTCTCCAAGCTGCCTGGGACAAACTCGCTCAACTTAAAGGTCATTCTGTCAATGAACTCAATTTTCAAAATTTATGCGCTGCGTAATATCAGTTAATAACAGGAGATGCTGATTTATTAGCGCTACATCCTTTTGAAAGCATACAAATTAGGAAAATAACAGATTTTATAAAAGACCGATACAACAAAGAATTTTAGAAAAAGGATTTTGTTAGTTCTATTTATCTTACCTACCATTCACCATAACCTCATTTGAATGGAATATTTTTCTGATTATTCTCCCTGCGAAACCTGCGCTACCGCATTGGCAGCAAGCTAAATGCCAAGAATTATGCCCTGCTAAAGATTGACTGGAGTAGCAAAAAGCCAAGCGTAAAAGCGGAGATAATAGAGATTGGGAAAGGCGTGTTTTTGTAGGAGGAGTTGAGATGATGATTCTTAATCACTTGGAAATCAAATCAATAATCGTTTCTATTATTTCTTGTAAAATTTCTTCTTTTACCTGAGCTACTTTTTTAATAATGATACTTTTATCTGCTGTGAAAATGCGATTGGGACGAATGTAAGAAAGCTTTGCAAGTGCGCCACTTTTGAATTCAGATTGGCCAATTTGCACAGCAAATCCGTCTTTAGCATACTGGCTTGTAATTTGGCAAAGGATAATATCATCGCCAGGTAAATCTGCTAACACCAAAGCAGGACGTCTTTTGCTATTAGAGAGATCAGAAAATGGGAACGGAAGAACTACGATTTCACCTCTTACAAATCCTGCCATGCTTCATCTTCTTTTTCATTTAGCCAATCTTTAGCGAGTACTTTTTCACTTGCAAAATGTGTCCGTATTGCATCTTCAGGTTGTTTGCTTTTTTGTAAAACGGCTAACAATTCTTCTTGCTCGGCAACCGATAATTGCTTTACCAGTGCTAGTACTTGCTCGAAACTCAGGGGAAGAAATAAATTCAAATTTTTCTCCATTGCATTTTTTGTTAATAACGCACGAACCGAAACCGAAGTTTCCTTTCGTTTACAATATAGCGTTTCTTTTCAAAACACTAAATATCGTAATTTCTATTTATCTTACCTACCAACTTTAAACATTTGCAATGCCCCAAATGGAATACAAATACCTCACTAACGTCTCCCGCAACATAGATACAGTGCTGGGGCGAGCGGATAAACTAAAAGAAATACACGATCGGCTGCACAAATACGCTCCGGTGGTGCTGGTCAATGGCCTGGGTGGCATCGGCAAGACGACCGTAGCCCTGGAATTCATACGCTGCTACGAGCAGGACTACAAGTACATCGCCTGGATCGAAGTGACCGACACGATCGTTTCGGCTTTTGTGAGCAATGCTACGCTGATTGATCGCTTGGGCTTAACAGATAAACTTGCCCAATTGCCAAGCGACCAATACGAAACCCAAGCTTTCGACCTGATTATCAATGAATTGAGTAATTTAGAGAATTGCTTATTGGTGATTGATAACGCCAACGAACTCAAAGATTTGCTAGAATGCCAGCAGCGCCTGCGCAGCCTGCGTGCTACCACGCTCATCACCAGTCGTGCCCAGCCCGAAGATTGGTCTATCATCAAAATCGAAGAGCTTAGCCACAAAGATGCTTACCTCCTGTTTTCCACGCATTACCGCGTAGGGATAGCCGTGGAGCAAATGGACTTGGTCTATGAATTATTAGAACGCCTCAACCGCCACACCCTGCTGGTAGAACTGATCGCCAAAGCCGCCGATAAAGCCAATCTTTCGATCACCGAGCTATACGAATTGGTGCAAAAAAACTACCTGCACGATGAAAAACTGAACGAACGCCAAATAGCCACCGGCGCTCACGCCGACCATACCAAGCTGCCCCAGCAGGCGCGCGTGGAAAACTATATACAGATGGTGTTCAAAGAAATGCCCAAGCTGAGCGATGCCGAGCAGCGCTACCTGCGCTATATGTGCCTGCTGCCCTCCAATGCTTACGAGGAAAGTTTCCTGCAGGAAGTCTTTCAAATAGATGCCGATACCAAACCTGTATTCCTGGATACGATGGAAAGTCTCGCGCAAAAAGGCTGGTTAAAAAAGGAACGCACCGAGCGCGGCTATACCTACAAGCTGCACGCGCTGGTGCAGGATGTAGCGGTGCGGGAGCTGGGTTTAGAAAACACGATGCACATCGTACGCTGGTTTGGTGAAAAAATGCATTATAGCAATCTTGACAATACCCACAAATTGGTTGAAAAATATAGTTGGCGTGAATACGGTGATTATTTAGAAAAACGCTTCCAGGATTTTAAACATGAAGACGTATCTTATTTATTAGACCGGCTTGCTAATTTGTATCAAAATTATGGACAATACAGCAAAGCTGCCCAATTAGGGGAACGCGCTTTGGAAATAGATTTGCATTTATACGATGAACAGCATCCGACCGTGGCGACTCGCCAATCCAATTTGGCAAATGTGTATTCCGATTTAGGGCAATACGAGCGTGCACGCGATTTGCTGGAAAAAGCCTTGGCTTCCGACATCCACAATTTTGGGGAGCAGCATCCAAACGTCGCCATTCGCCAATCGAATTTGGCGAATGTGTATAGCAATTTAGGGCAATACGAGCGCGCACGCGATTTGCTCGAAAAAGCCTTGGCTTCAGCCATCGAAAATTTTGGGGAGCAGCATCCGACCGTCGCGGTTCGCCAATTTAATTTAGGACAAGTTTATAGTAATTTAAAAGAATATGAAAAGGCACAGAATTTGTACGAAAAAGCTTTACCAAATTTTCTTCAAAATTTTGGAGAAAACCATCCAAATATTAGCATTGCACAAAACGATTTAGCACTTGTTTATGTAAATTTAGAGCAATTTGACTTGGCTTTGGAATTGCAGAAAAAAGTATTGGAAAGTGGTATTCGTATTTATGGGGAGCATCATCCTTATACAGCTACTTATTTCAATAATCTTGCCTCGTCTTATCGAAGAATGAAACAATGGGTAGCAGCAAAAGCGCTATTGGAACAAGCTTATCAAATATTTTACAATTCATTGGGTGAAGACCATCCGAATACAAAGACTGTCGCCGAAAGCCTTGCGGATGTGCAGGCGCAGTTGGAGCAGGAGGAATAAACCGCAACATGTAAAACCGCGAAATATAAAATGTAAAAGTTTCCCCTGCCTGTTGCGGGTTGGTATTTTGCATCTTTCGGTTTTGCGGTTTATCCAAAGTCCAAGCCCGCCCATGCAGTTTCCTGAAATTTAGCGAAGCGTCTTACGGCTCTGAGCCGTAGGACGCTTTGGCATTTGGGCAGATACGGAGCGTCTAAACCATGATGTAATTGATTCTTATGATTCTTGTAATGGGCTATCAAAAACATCATCCTTATCATGGTTCAGACAATATGCGGGTCGCTTTTCTGCAAAATTTTACCCTCCTGAGCTAAACGTTTAGGTTTCCGACCTAAAATTTTAAACGGCGAGGGTAAAATTTTAGCTTCCTTACCCAAAATTTTAGGTGCTTTATTTAAAATTTTACCTGCTCCAACGTAAAGCTTTAGGTTCAGTACGTAAAGTTTTACCCTTCCTAACGTAAAATTTTACCCCTGATAAGGTAAACGTTTAAGCAAGGAACGTAAAGTTTTACCTCAACTAACGTAAAATTTTAGGTAGTACAACGTAAAGCTTTACCCTACCTAACGTAAAATTTTACCCCCGACAGGGTAAAAAAATAGCCTCGCTATTCATATTTACTAAATAGGAGGCTGTAATTGGCTAAAAGCTATTATTTACTTCTTAGCTTCCACCGCATTCGGGAAGAATTGTTTCAATTCCTGGTACTTTGTGGTATAACCGCCGCCCGCTTCGGTCTCTGCTTTGTAGCGGGTGTAGCGATGGTCGAGCAACGCGTTTTACAATTCAGCAATTCGTAATCATGCCATTATCAGCCTTGTGTGTAGAAAATGTTTGGGAAAGAATTCGGTTACAATCTTAAGATTTTTTTTTAAAATAGTCAATAGTCAATAGTCGATAGTCAAATAGTCGATAGTCAAATAGTCAAATAGTCAAATAGTCGATAGTCAATTCCAAATTTTTAGTAAGCCATCATTTTTGCCCAGGAAAGGATCGTAGTCGGGTAGGGGCACGGCTGCAATGTTTTGATCCACGCGCGGGCGCTCGCCGGGTTCGCAGCGCATAATATCCACGGGCATTCCATTCGGATAAGCGCCTACCACACCGAGGTTATGATCACCTAAGTTTTTATGGCCGACCCCCGCAGGGATCACGATGATCGTGCCTGCTTGTACCTCTACCTGCTTGCCTTGATCGCCGCCGAGCAAAACCAATACTTCCCCGCTATAAATGCCCAACGCCTCATGCGCGATGCTATGGTAATGCTGAAAGGTGAAGATGCCGTTGCGCCAGGAGTTGTACCAGTTGTTGCCTTTAAATGTGTTTTCGAGCCATTCCGCGCCTTTTACATCCCTTTGTTCAAAAGCATTGCGATATAATAAAAGTGGCAGGCGGTTATTAGGCACGACGCCATCATCCTGAAAATAAAATACTTCCGGCGCGGGCGCTTGCGCCAATATACGCGTGGCCTTCAAACCAAAAAAGCCTGCGAGGAGGGTATGGAGGAATTCGCTGCGTTTCATGCTAGAAAAGGATTTGATGATGTGAAAATAAGAACAATAGGAATCAAAGTCTTGTCTAATGTTGCTATTTTGGAGCTTCGCAGAAGATTATGTAACATTGCATCATGAGAAAGTTATTACTACTTTGGATATTATTAAGTTTCAGCTTGGCAGCGCAGGCACAAAAAAATACAGGCAATCCCGTTTTCCCCGGCTGGTACGCTGATCCCGAGGGCACGGTTTTTAATAAAACCTTCTGGATTTACCCAACTTATTCCGCGCCTTATGATGCACAGGTGTTTCTGGATGCTTTTTCTTCACCTGATCTCATCAATTGGACGAAACATGAGCGTATTTTGGATACGGCTGCCGTGAAATGGGCAAGACGCGCGATGTGGGCGCCTGCGATTGTAGAGAAAAGCGGCAAATATTATTTATTCTTCGGGGCGAATGATATTCAAAGTAATGAAGAGCTTGGCGGTATTGGCGTGGCGGTATCAGACAAGCCTGGCGGGCCGTTCAAAGATCATTTAGGCAAACCTTTAGTGGATAAATTTTATAATGGCGCGCAGCCGATTGATCAGTTTGTATTTAAAGATAAAGATGGGCAGCATTATTTGATATATGGCGGTTGGCGGCATTGCAATATTGCAAAACTAAATAATGATTTTACAGGCTTTATTACATTTGAGGATGGCTCGATTTTTAAAGAAATCACGCCGGAAGGCTATGTGGAAGGGCCGTTTATGTTTATTCGGGATGGGAAGTATTACTTCATGTGGTCGGAAGGCGGCTGGACGGGACCGGATTATAGCGTGGCGTATGCTGTCGCGGATTCGCCGTTTGGGCCGTTTCAGCGGGTTGGTAAAATTTTGCAACAAGACCCTAAAATCGCCACAGGCGCAGGGCATCATTCGGTGATTCAAATTCCAAATAAAGATCGTTATTATATCGTATATCATAGAAGACCATTAACAGAAACGGATCGGAACGCCCGTGTGACCTGCATTGAACGTATGTATTTTGATAAAAAGGGATTTATAAAACCTGTAAAGATTACAAATGAAGGTGTAAAGAAGTATTTGATTAAATAAGCTGTGCTCAATTTTGGTTTTCTGTTTGAAAGGGCTATTGCAAACGCTATGTTTTGTGCTTATCTTTGAATAATAAAATAATGATATGGACAAATATCAAGAATATATCAGTATTAATCCCAATATCCGTTTTGGGAAGCCTTGCATCACGGGCACGCGCATCGCCGTGCAGGACGTGCTGAGTTGGCTGGCTTCGGGTATGAGCTTTGAAGAAATTTTAGAGGATTTCCCGGAATTAACGATGGAACAGGTGCGGGCGGCGCTGGCGTTTGCGGCAGCAAGAGAGCAAAGCATTAAAATAATTGCGGCTTAGATGGTTAAGTTATTGATTGATGCTAATCTTTCTTATCGTCTGGTAAAAAAGCTAGCGGGTGAATTTTCTGATTGTTTGCATGTCTCTAAAACTGGACTTTCGATTCCTGCAAATGATAACGATATATGGGATTGGGCTAAACAAAATAATTATATCATTGTAACTAATGACGAAGATTATTATAATCTTACTGTTTATTTTGGATTCCCACCTAAAGTCGTTTTGCTGCGAATGGGTAATCAATCTACTAATTTTATTGCAGAAGTATTAAAACGCCATAAAAGTCATATTGAGCAAATGACCAATTCATCCGATTATGGTATTCTAGAAATTTTTTGACATTATTGCTTTTAACCCTTCCATAACACTTCCCCCCTCAATAAATCCTTGCGGTTTACAACGGAATCTGTATTTTCGCGTTTTGAGTTAGTCGATAGTCCACAGTCGATAGTTGGATAGTCGATAGTCAAAAGTCAATTGTCGAAAGTCATTAGGCGATAATCAATAGTCCATAATCAATCGTAGATGCAATTTTTATTCCCGACATTTTTGTTTGCACTGGCGGCGCTGGCGATTCCGGTCATCCTGCATTTATTTTATTTCCGCAGGTTTAAGAAAGTGTACTTTACCAATGTGCGTTTCCTGCGCGAGGTGAAGGAGGAGACGAGTGCGCGCTCTAAATTGCGCAATATCCTGGTGCTCATCGCACGGCTATTGGCTTTGCTGTTTTTGGTGCTGGCGTTTGCGCAGCCCTTTATCCCGCAAGATGCCGAGGTGAAACAAGGACAAAAATCGGTGAGCGTATTTGTAGATAATTCGTTCAGTATGACCGCCTTGAGTCAGGAGGCGCCGTTGCTCGAACGTGCTAAGCAACGCGCCCGCGAGATCGTGCAAGCTTATGGCGTTGAGGATGAATTCCAGATTTTGACGAGTGATTTTGAAGGGCGGCATCAGCGTTTGGTGAGCCGCGATGATGCGATGAATTTGATCGATGAAATCCAGGTTTCTCCGGCAACACAAGAATTATCAAAAGTACTGACGCGGCAACAGCAAGCCTTAAATACGGGCAAAGGCGAGACGCAATCAGCTTATGTGATTTCCGATTTTCAGAAGAACGTTGTGGATTTGGATAATTTTCAGGATACAAGTTTAGAAGTGAATCTGGTGCCTTTGCAAGCGGTGCAAGAACGCAACGTAAGTATTGATTCTGCTTGGTTTGAAGCGCCTGTACAAATGTTGAATCAGACCAATAATCTGCTGGTGTCAGTGCGCAATTACAGCCGCGAAGATGCGGATAACGTGCGCCTGAGCATTCGCTACGAGGGACAGAACAAACCTGTGGGTACGATGAGCGTGCCTGCGCAAAGTGCCGTGACCGATACGGTGCCGATTACGACTTTGCGGACGGGCTGGCATAGCGCCGAACTTGCGATTACCGATTATCCGATCCAATTTGATGATAAATTCTTTGTTACATTTGATGTGCCGGAGGTGATTAACGTGCTGATTATCAGTGAACAAACGCCAAGTCGTTATTTGGATGCAGCTTTTGCCGGGATTCAAAATTTCAAAGCGACCAATCAATTTGCCAGGAATATCGAGTATTCACAATTCCCAAGTTATCAATTGATTGTGCTGAATGATTTGTTGTCGGTTTCTTCAGGTTTGGCTTCTGAACTCAAGGAATATGTGGCGAATGGCGGCAATGTGCTCGTATTTCCTGCGCGGCAAGCGGATTTGAATTCTTACCGAAGTTTTTTGAGTAGCTTCCCGTCCAATGATTTCCAGGCTTTTGCCGATGGCGAAAAGAATGTCGGTTCGGTGAATACAGAAGAATTTGTTTTCCGGGATGTTTTTGAAAACCGCAGCGCCAATCTGCGTTTGCCTACGACCAAAGGCAGTTTCCGAAGCAATCAGACAAATGCGCGGGGCGAGGAGCAATTGCTCACTTACCGCGACGGTAGCGCTTTCTTGTCAAAATATCGCATCGGACAAGGCAATTTGTATGTCTGTGTTGCCCCTTTGGATGAGCAATACAATAATTTAGCGCAAAGCGGTGAGATTTTTATTCCGATGGTATATAAAATGGCGGTCTCCTCCAATCGCGCAAAGAAAATTGCTTACACCATTGGACGCGACGAAGTAATTGAAGCGGCGCATTTTACAAATAGCACAGATATTGTATATAAACTTCGAGGCGAGTCCGGCGAGTTTATTCCTGAGCAGCGCATCATCGGCGCGAAGGCGTTTTTGGGCATCAGCAATCAAGTAATACAGGCAGGTTTTTATGATTTGTTTTTGAATGCGGATTCGACATTGGCGACGTATGCCTTCAATTATGATCGAAAAGAATCGGCTTTAGATTATATCCCTGCATCGGATTTAAAAAATATAACTCGACCCAATACGAACGTGATTGACGTACTGGAAGAAGCAGTGCTGACGGCGCGCATCGAAGAGCGAAGCCAGGGTATTGTATTATGGCGTTGGTGCTTGATTTTGGCGTTGGTGTTTTTGGCAGCGGAGGTGTTGTTGCTCAGATTTTGGAAGGTTTAAAATTCGAGGCTTTGGAACAAAATTCTTTAGATGCTCGTTTTTAATAAAAATTAATCTTATGCCTGCTTTGAATGCTGCTCAGTTAGAAATTATCAAACTTTTCGACCGCGATTTATCTGAAAAGGATTTGCGCGAGTTGAAGCAAGTTTTAATTGAATTTTTGGCTAAAAAGGTTGTAGAAGAAGCGGACAAAGCCTTTGATGAAAAAGGCTATTCCTTAGCTGATATTGAGCATTGGAAAATAGAACACTACAAATTAAAGGCTGAAAAGTGAAGTTAGTCCTCGATACAAATGTTTGGGTAATCAGCCTTACCTCTCGTTCTGCGTATCATTATATTTATCAAGCATTGATAGCCCAAGAATTTGAACTGATAGTCACGCATGAAATGCTGCTTGAATACGAAGAAATTATACATCAGAGATATGGTAATAAAACAGCTGACCATTTCATGGACTTGCTTCATTTATTGCCAAATGTACACTTCTTGCAAACTTATTTTCAGTGGAATTTAATCGAAAATGACAAGGAAGACAATAAATTTGTTGATGTAGCGATCGCGGGAGGCGCAGACTATCTTGTGACGGAAGACTCTGATTTTAATATTCTGAAAAATATTCCTTTTCCTCAAGTTACCATTATTAGAATTGACGATTTATTAAAATTGCTGCGCCAAAACGCCTAAGTAAACTTTTAAATCTTTTACTTTTGACTCTTGAATCAATTGCTGAACTTTTGAATCTCCAAAATTTTTACTCCTTATAATAGGAGTAAGCGCTAAATGATTTATCTGGATTATTTCATAATATTAATTTTTTGTAAAGACTTGCTTTATTAAAATAAAACATTTACTTTAGTATAGCAATTGTTCACATATTATGAAGGGCGAAATATATATGTTAACATAAGCAGGAGGCAATGCCGAAAACTCCTTGAACAAGAAGTAAGCCGTAAGCCTTATAGCGTTACATAGGGATTAAATCTAATGTTTACAGTCATGTTACATCGCTTATCATTCATTGTACTTTTATTGCTTGCTTTCCAAATATCCTGTACAAAAGATCAATTACAAGATCAAGAAATTTCAGATGATATTATTTCGGATATTGTAGATTATTGGAGTTTACAAATTTCATTGTTAGAAGAACATCTTGAGGAAAATAATGTACTCAACTTATCATTTGTACTTTCTAAAAAAAAGGAAGTTAAAGATTTTACATTTGATGTCGAGTTAATAGAAAAAGGAAACGCGGTTGTATCTCCTCGTGCTTGTGTTGATTCAAAAGGAGGAGAATGGGATTCTTGTAAAACCTTTAATAACAAAATACAAGCACAATTATGGCTTGCTAAAGTGATAAAAGACTGCAAATGCAATTGTTTTGAGACGAGGACAGAATATGGCAGCGGTGGCTCGTTTGAAATCTTTTTTAGACAATGCCAATTATAATATGTTGAATCTATTTGAAGATTTAATGCAATTGAAAATTTCATGACAGAGTCGTCGGGTTTAAATGTTTAAAAGTTCTATCTTTCGCCCTGAACTTTTGAACCTTTAACTCTTGGTTGATACCTCTCTTACGCTTATTATCCCTTGCTACAATCCGCGCCCCGGCTGGGCGCAGCGGGTTGCTGAGAATTTTCAAACCTACTACAAGGCTTCGATCTTGGACAATGTCCAACTTACTTTCGTTAATGATGGCTCAACGGAAAACGTTTCAGAAGCTGATTTTCAATATTTACGGCAAGCGATTCCACAATTAACACTGATTAGTTACCTGGTCAACGGCGGCAAAGGCCATGCGCTCCGGGAGGGTGTGCGCAATAGCCAGAGCGATTTTTATATCTTTACAGATGTGGATTTTCCTTATACTTTGGAAAGTATGCTGGCGGTGGAACAAGCTTTGCTACAAAAAAAAGGGATAGCAGTAGGGCATCGGAATACGACATATTATGAAAAAGTGCCATTGTTTAGGAAAGTATTATCCCAGAGTTTTCGGTGGTTTATTAAGCATTTATTGAGTGTTCCGGTGGAGGATTCGCAGTGTGGCTTGAAGGGTTTTGATGAAAAAGGCAAGGAAATTTTCCTGAAAACGAGCATTGAACGCTTCTTGTTTGACCTGGAATTTTTGGTCTTAGCCAATAAAAAAGTACTCGTTTATCCTGTATCGGTAGAACTCAAAGACGGCGTCACCTTTACCACGATGGGTTTGAATATCCTTTGGCGCGAGTCAAGAAATTTTTTGAAAATACTGAATAGAAGGATCACGGGATGAGGATTATTTTTTGCAATGTAAAGACTTACTATCATTTACTTTCCATTCACCCTTTATTACATACCAATTTTTCCAATCTCCACCGTTGCCGGTTTTCCAGTCATTTAGATCAAAATAATGTTTGCCATTTGGAGCAGCCTTGATTTGATAAACTTTCAGTGCGCTGTCATTTCTCGACCAATGCAAAGGCTTCTTCAGTGTGCATATTTCCGGGCTGGCATCTGGCAATTCGCAATTCGTTTGAATAAAATAAGCCGAATGATCCTGCTCAGGATAAGCACCATATACATAAGCTTTTCCATTTATATCTATGCAGACGGCCACGCCTTCGTCACAAGCGATTCCTTTGGCAGGAATACCAAATTTTTGATAGGCTTTCGCCAAAAAAGCCACATGACGCCCTTGCCGATTGCGCTGGGCGTAATGCGTATCGGTGATAACATTTTGCAAAAAAGGAATATTTAAAAAAGATTGATTATCAATTGAAAGTGTATCCGAAAGCGGGTCTTGCAAAGCCTCTGGCGATTGAATCGAACTCAATTCCGCTGAAAAATAAATGCTGCCCATGATCGCCATTCCTGCGCTCAAGCCACCGATCGCAATTTTTTTATCCTTAATATTAGCATTAATGATGCTGTCAATTGGTGTATTCCGCCAAAAACGCACATAATTCCACTGGTTACCGCCGGCCAGCCAAATCGCTTCGGCATTGGCTACTTGCTGTTGGACATAAGGATCATAACTAGCTCGCTTATCATGAAAAACAATGGATTGTACCGAATTTACTTCAACTCCCAGCGTTTCAAACATATATTTATTATATCCATCCGCACCAGAAGCCCTCAATACCAGTACATCGCCACCCTTCGCACGTCGCAAAAACCAGCGCATCGCCTCATCGTCTTCACCGGCGCCACCCATCAGGCATACACCGCCTGTTGGCGAGGCTTTAGCATCCGATTCATCACCCAGGATATACGAAGTATAAGCCGGGTCAAAAAATAAGCAGGATTGCACTAATAATGCAAATAAGAGACTCATCATGGCTGTTTTTTGTATCAAAAAAATGGGTTTAATCATGGGATTTAAAATTACAAACTGTATTTGATTTTCAAAATCTTTGAAACACTCTTTCGTCGAGGGAAAAAAGTACCTGCTCGTCTGGTCAATTAGAAAATAAAGTTTGGCAATATCCGCCCTACTGTGTTATTTTTATTTGCAAAAAACACTTAATAAAACGTCAAAACAATGAAAATCAGTAGTTTACTCACATTTTTCTTTATGATTGCCCTGCTGGCCGACGTTTCCGCCCAGAAGGTGGACGTAGAAAAACTCAAAGGCATCAGTATTCGCAATGTCGGGCCTTCCGGCATGAGCGGCCGTATTACCGCTATTGGCGTTGACCCACGCAATTCCGATATTATTTATGTTGGCGCTGCTTCTGGCGGCGTTTGGAAATCCATGAATGGCGGCATTACCTGGACGCCCACGTTCGACAAAGAGGCTGTGCAAGGTATTGGCGCTATCGCGGTTGATCCAATCAACCCCGATGTGATCTGGGCGGGCACAGGCGAAGGCAATCCGCGCAACTCGCACAACAGTGGTAAGGGGATTTACAAGAGTCTTGACGGTGGTAAGACTTGGAAATTGATGGGTTTGGAAAAGACCTTTACGATTCACAGAGTAATTGTGAGTCCGCACAATTCTGATGTGGTGTATGCTGCAACAATGGGTTCGATTTGGGGACCAAACGAAGATCGAGGTGTATTCAAAACGACCGATGGCGGTAAGACATGGAACAAGATATTGTACGTAAACGACGCAACGGGCGCAGCTGATATGGTACTGGATCCGAGTAATTCCAACAAACTTTTGGTAGCTATGTGGGAATACGATCGCGATCCCTGGCAGTTCAAGTCCGGTGGAAAAGGTTCTGGCTTATACGTAACATTAGATGGCGGCGAAACCTGGACGAAGCGCACCAACAAAGATGGTTTGCCCGACGGCGATTTAGGACGTATCGGTTTGGCGATTGCGGCCAATAAACCGAATATTATTTACGCATTGGTAGAAGCCAAAGAAAATTTCTTATACAAGAGCACCGACGGCGGTGCGACTTGGAGTAAAGCGAATCAACGTGCAAATGAAGGAAATATAAGTAACCGCCCATTTTATTATCATGAATTGTATGTGGATCCTCAAAATGAAAATCGCATTTACAATTTATACTCGAATGTGTCCAAAAGTGAAGATGGCGGTAAAACATTTAGTGTTATTGCGAATAGCGCGCATTCCGATCACCACGCTTTTTGGATTGACCCGAAAAACCCAAATTTACTCATGTTGGGTACGGATGGCGGATTTTATATCTCCCGCGATGGTGGCGACAACTGGCGCTTCATAGATAACCTGCCTGTTGGGCAATTTTATCATGTTAATTATGATATGAGTATCCCATATCAAATTGGCGGCGGTATGCAAGACAACGGCTCTTGGGTTGGACCCGCTTCCGAATGGAAACGTGGCGGTATTTTGAATACGGATTGGCAAGAGGTTTACTTTGGTGATGGTTTTGATCTTGGCTTCCGCCCGAATAATCCGCGCTATGTGTATGCGATGTCGCAAGGTGGCAATGTCGGCTATGTAGATACAGAAACTGGAAAATCGACTCCTATTCGCCCAACGCATCCTGACCCAAAAGTGGAACTTCGATTCAACTGGAATGCGGCTTTTGCCCAAAATCCTTTCCAGGAATGCGGCATTTATTATGGTAGCCAATTCGTACACAAGAGCATGGACTGTGGTCAAAGCTGGGAAATTATTTCCCCTGATTTAACGACAAATGATACTTTGAAACAACGTCAAAGCCGCGAAACCGGTGGCTTGACGCCTGATGTGACTGCTGCTGAAAATCATACCACCATTCTTGCGATTGTGCCAAGCCCCGTAGATCAAAACGTGCTTTGGGTGGGTACTGACGATGGCAATATTCAAATGACCCGCGATGGTGGCAAAACCTGGACGAATCTTTTGAGTAAACTGCCTGGTGTAAAGGCCGGTAGCTGGATTCCTTATATTGAAGCTTCTACAAAAAATGCAGGAGAAGCTTTTGTGGTGGTGAATGATTATCGCCGCAACGATTGGCGCCCGATGGTATTTCATACTAATAATTATGGCCAAACCTTCACCCGAATTGTAGATGAAAAGCAAGTAAGCGGCTACGCTTTGTGCATTGTGCAAGACCCCGTAGAACCTAAATTACTTTGGTTGGGTACAGATCATGGCTTGTGGTTCAGCATTGATATGGGCGCAAATTGGAATAAATGGACCAATGGATTCCCATCAGTGCAAGTGGCCGATTTGAAAATCCATCCGCGCGAACATGATTTGATTGTAGGTACTTTTGGCCGCTCTTTCTGGGTTTTGGATGACCTACGTCCTTTCCGCGAATTGGTACAAACCAAAGGCGCAATGTTTGATCAGCCATTGGCAATCTTTGATGCACCCGATGCCTATTTTGCAGAATACCGTTCTTACGATGGTTATCACTTCCCTGGCGAAGCCATTTATCAAGGTGAAAATAAATCTGCCAATGCTTCTATTGCCCTTTGGATAGGCAAACAACCAGAACGTAAAGGCGGCGAAAGACCTGCTGCACCTGAAACCAGTGCTGGCCCAGGTGGCGGCGGTGGATTTGGCGGCGGCGGTTTTGGTGGTGGCTTTGGTGGTGGCGGACGTCGCGGTGCGCATCGCGTGAAAGTGGCTGTATTCGATATGGATGGCAACGCAGTACGCAATTATACGGCCCAGTTGGATTCAGGAATGACGCGCCTTTTCTGGGATATGCGCTATGATGGTGTGCGTTTCCCTTCGCGCCAGGAGCCACGCCCTGATGCGGATACGCCTGCAGGTGCACAGGTATTGCCCAGCAAATATAAAATCGTGGTAAGCCTCGGCGATCAGAAGGATTCTACGTTCATCACCGTGAATGCTGATCCGCGTGTCGAGATTCCAATGGAAGATCGCAAAGCAAAAATTGTAGCTGTTAAAGAATTTTCTAAAGTGGTAGAAACCGCAGCCAAAGCCTACGATCAAATCCGCGAAGCGCAAAAAACAATTAAAACGGTGAACGATGCGATGGCAAATGCCGATGCCAAAGTGAAAAAAGAAATAGCGGATATGGGCAAAAAGGTGCAAGATAAACTCGCCGAATTAGAGAAATTGTTCTTCGCGCCCGAAAACCAGAAAGGGATTGTGCGCAGCTCCGATAATCTACAATCTACGATACAACGGGCTGCCAGTGCGCTGAATGCGGGTGACGGTGCGCCTACCCAAGCCGCCAAGCGCGGAATGGAATTTGCCAAAAGCGAATTGAGTAGCATCCTGACCAAAATGAACGAGTTCTTTAGCAAAGATTTTGCGGAATATAAACAAAAGGTAGAAGCAACGGAATACTCTGTATTCAAAGCTTATGAACCAATGAAGCTGAATTAATTCAACTTCTGATATTAAAGTTCTAATGAGAAAGGACGGAGAGGCGTCATCTTGCAAAAGGTGATGCCTCTTTTTATCTTGCTCAGAAAAGAGAAAATCGGTAAATTGAGGGCTGATAAAGTAAATATACCCGCACTTCAATTGACTAAGTAAAAGGTGAAGTGCGTTAGTAAGATAGATTCCACCTCCCAGCCCTACATTTGTTTCAAATCGCTATTATATTTCACTTTCGATTAAGAGGGTACTAATGAATATAGCCTCTGCCTCCATTTAACTACATCAATCCTAGCATAGAAACTCCTATTTGCAAAATTGCACGACCCTCCGGAAAAGTTGCGGGCGTCGTCCGCAAAATTGCAAGCGCCACTCACAAGATTATAAAATTGAATAAGACCGTAAGCGCCTCAAGAGCCGTTCTTTATTTCAAACTCATCGTTTTGCCATTTACTTTTACATTTGCCACCACCCATTTCCCAACCTCGTAGCCTTGTGCCACACCATTATCAATTGCTGGCCGATAATGAATACCCCCATACAAACGGCTCAGTGCAGCTTCATCAGACGCATGGAAAAAGGATGTAAAGGAGCGAGCAGGCAAATCAAATTCTTCTTCAGAATCATCCACAAAAGCAAAATTTTCTCCAAAGATAGAGGTCAAAACGGTAGCTGCAGCGCGAGAAATGACGCTATGCCCACTCGTATATTCTGGAAAAGGCGGCGTTTGCAAAAGCGGCAACCATTCTTCGTCAATGTAGCGATTGATATAAGTTTCCGGGCGCACCAATTGACTGCGATATTTTTCATCCCAACAACTGATGAAACCATCCGCCAAAGCCACCGAAGTCAAGGCATAGGCGCTAAGTGTTTTGATAAAATCAGCCTTTGCTTGTGTGGACACAATGCGTGTAATATTGATCCAGTGCCCACCAGGCGTGATTTTTTTGCTGGCGTACATCACGTGCCCGACCTGATTGACAACATAAGGATTACAATCCCAAAAACTGGCAATCGCTTTTCGCGCTTTCAATTCTTCGGCAGATTCAATTCGTAGAGCATTATATACCTCCATCGCCTCCTTGTAAAATTGACTGTTTTTATCTGTGCTGAAAGCTGTTGGGCGCAAAGGCACAAATTGCTGCGATGAATCAAGCACAAAAGCCCGCAATGCATTCCAACTCGGCTCGATGCCATCCATATACGCAGGCGGCGTTGGCTGCCATTTGGAAGGATCATTTGTAATAGTGTATTTTGGGAAAGAACGCGTTTCTTTATAATGATCTTTTGCCGACCAGGCAAGGATATGATCCGCAACGGCATCGCCATAAGCCACCGAGCGTTCATATACATCTTTTGGAATGCTTAAATCTTTGAACTCCCGATGAATACGCTCGCTAAATAATTCCATTGTATCCTCCGAAAAAATTAAAGCTTTGCCCACCTTCAGCATGGCGTGCACGCTTGCCAACGGGTAGCAATATTCTTGTCCCGCTTCTGGTTTAGGGGCGGGCGTGAGTTCATTCAACTGCCCTGCCAAGCTTTGATATTCCGGGTATCCTGGTACTGCAGCTTCATATGCGGCAATGCTGGAATAAGCATAAATCCGGCTGGCAATTGGCGGTGAAAAAATATCGTGTACAATAATGTCGGTAAGTTGTTTCATGGAACGGTGAAAAAACTCAGGGTTCGCCGCTTCTTCCTGATAATTTGCATTTTCTTTTG
Organism: Saprospiraceae bacterium; assembly: GCA_033761835.1. Classification (GTDB taxonomy): domain Bacteria; phylum Bacteroidota; class Bacteroidia; order Chitinophagales; family Saprospiraceae; genus JADJNW01. Next base: position 11,647 of record JANRME010000051.1, on the reverse strand, counting down.
CACAAGCCACTAGCAAAATTAATATTGATAGCAAGAATATCCCTTTTTTCATAATGGATTGAATATTGTTTTGTACAAAGTTAGAAAATGATGACGTCCCGTAAAGGAATGCCATAAATTTTTAAAATTCATTTCACAACAAAAGCCTTCCTTTCTTTTCCTACTCCTTTGATTGTCAAGGACTTCCATTTACTCGGCAACTTCGTTTTTAATTGCACAATGCCCTGATCGGTAATATCCAAACCGCCCAAACCAAAAATCACCGCTTGTAACATACCACCTGCGCCAGTGGCAAAGTAAGGATTCGTACCACCTGCTGTTTCCGCCAGCACACCAAATGGCGGTACTTCATTGGGTTTATAACTTTTTACAAACATATTATATGCCTTCTCCGATTCGCCGAGGCGACCATATAATCCGGTCAACACCGAAAAGCCCATCGCAGGACCTTCAGGTGACATGCGTGGCTCATAATAAGCCAAATCTTTACGTATTGCTGCTTCTTCTGTAATAACTTTTAATGGAAATGCTAATAAATTCACATCCGCTTGTTTTATCATTACACCATCATACGTCGCGTTTTCTTTAGTTGTACCGTTGGGAAATTTTAATATTGGAATGTTATTTGCTACATGATTCCAATCAGCATCAGCGGTCAAACCCAATTCCTGCGCGGCTTGCGTCGCGTAGCGCAACACCGTGATCGCCATGCCATTGGTAAAAGCATTATTATCAATATTCTCTTGCCATTCATTTGCGCCTATTACATTATTAATTTCATATTTACCAGCGCCCTTGCGTTCGACCCGACTTGTCCAAAAATCAGCTACTTCTTTTAAAATAGGATAACCCCGCGTCCGCAACCATTCTTTATCTTTTGTAACTAAATAATATTGCCAGGCTGCCCAACCCACACAGCCGCTGATATGCTGCTGAAAAGGACCTGTTAATGCCCAAACCGGTGTGTCTTCTGTACCGTCTGCGCTGGATTCCCAGGGAAACATGGCGCCTTTATAGCCATGCGCAAAAGCATTTTGCTTGGCTGCTTCCAGGCGTTCAAAACGATATTCTAATAATGATTTTGCAATATCCGGTTGTAATATTAAAATCGGCGGATACATCCATAATTCCGTATCCCAAAAAACGTGTCCATTATAACCCAAACCCGACAAACCCATTGGCGACAAGCTATACGCTGTGCCTGCTCTGGCAAAAGAATATAAATGATATAATGCGGACCTTACTGCGCGTTGTGCTTCCAAATCTCCTTCGATCATAATATCACTTTTCCAAAGCTCCGCCCAGGCAGCTTCATGGCGCATCAGCAAGCGTTCCCGTTTTTCCAAAGCTGCAAAAATCGTGAGTCGCTCGGCTTCATTATGCGCATCATTATATTGCGAAGAAGCTACCGAAGAACCAACCACCGAGAAACGATAGGTTTCACCTGCTTTTAATTGTTTATAAAATTTTAATAAATGCATATTATAATCCCAATCCTCGTGAATTAAATTCGGCTCCCTGCCATGCGGTTCTTCAAAAATAAAGCTGGAAGAAGCAGCAACAGTAAGCTTTCCAGAGGGGCTTTTTGCAACAGAAGTCATCAAAGGAATCAGCACGTGCGGGCGATCAATTTCTGCGTAATAATTCCGAATATCTGCTAAATGATCGGGCGCTTCTATTATACTCATCGGTGTAATTATTACATCTTTTTTAGCTGTAATTTCTACTACACTCAAGGCTGTGTAAGGCAGATGTCGCAAAGACATTAAGGCATGGTTTACACTAATTTTATCGCCTACATCAAAAGTGGTCGTCAACGCAGCCTTTTGCATATCAAGCGTTTGTGTATAATTAGAAATATCTTTACGTCCGATGCGGCGACCGTCCACATCAAGATTCATATTTACATGATTAAATGTTTTCAAAATATTAGAAACGCGCCCTCTTTGATAATAATCATAAACCCCATTCAAAACAACATCTTTCACGCGCATAGGGTCAGGCGAAGAGACCAAACCCACCATTCCATTGGCGACAGTGACACCAAAATAATTGGCAGGATCAATATTTTTTGCCTGAATATGCCAGGGAGATTGGCTCAGGTCTTGTGCAATAATTTTTATGCTGAATAGAATTGTAATAAAAATCAATTGTAGTTTCATATTTACCATTTTTATGATGTCATATATTCAGATAACAGGCACTGGATATTCCATTTTTAAGCACTAATCGGCATAAAAATAGCAAGCGTTTGGAATATTTTGCCTTTAGGATCGGAATTTACGTCGAAGTTGCAAGAATTGAAAGCCTCGCTCCAGTAAAACAGGCGCAGGAATTTGAAATAAAGCTCGGATTTGTACTAAAAATATTTTTTCGGAATTTTTATCTAAACGATTAGATTTCAATTTTTTCCACCAAGCATAATAAGCCTTTATTCTATCTGCAAAGGTAAGCGGGTATTTACTAACAATCCATTTAGCAATTTCTAAACCTTCTGTAAACGTTCGATAGCGCGAGGCTTCCAAACTGCTTACACTTTTTTGATGCACCCTGAAATAAGATAAATATGCACTTAATGTAATTAACCCACCAAATTGTAATAATTGAGCCCAAAATAGCCAATCACCACAGAATTTATAATTTGTAATCCATTCCCAATCAACATTCTGAGCGGCATTTTTGCGAAACAACACAGCGCTGGCATTCCAAAGATAAGTACCAGATGTAAAGTGTTTAATCAAAGCTGTTTCGCCCGAAAATTCAGCATCTGCGTAGCAAGTACGATTTGACAGAAGCTTTCCTTCTGAATTCACTTGCAGCAAATTGACAGCCGCTACGACAACTTCTGGTTTGTTAATCAGGGCTTTATACAATTCAGTTAATAGCGTCGCTTCACAAAAATCATCGCTCTCGGCTATCCAAATAAAATCGCCTTTTGCCAGTTCAATTCCCTTTTTCCATTGCACAAAAGGATTACCGCTATTTTGGTCATTTGTGATTAAATACGCAACTTTGTTACGGTAAGTTTCAGCATAATGTTGCAAGATTTCCATGCTGTTGTCAGGAGAATGATCATCCAACAAAATCACCTCAAAATCCTGAAAAGTTTGATTGAAAATACTGTCTAAACGCTGCGGAAGATACGCAGCGTGGTTGAAATTGGGGACGATAATTGAGACAGTAGGGGCGTTCATGCCGACAATATTAATGCAATTTATTATCAGCAAAACGCTGAATGATGTTTATTTGCAAAAACAAAGTTAAATATGTCATCAACAAAACAGGCTATTCTACCAAAATTTATTGGCGAAAAGATATGGAGAGTAAAAAATGCTTATAAATTAAATAAGCTTAAAAAAAGCATCTTACATTATTATACTTTCTTGCCAAAAAACTTAGTAAATGAAGAACAATCAATAGCATTAGATTTTATTAAAAAAAATGGTATTTCGGTATTTCCCTATCCTTTTGCAGAAAAATATAGCCCAAAGGACATAAAAGTTTTGCTTGATAAAGAATTGGGATTGAGGTATGTTATATTAGATAAAAAACGTTTATATTTTAAACGAAGCTTATCTGAGAAAGAAATTAAACAAAATTATTACTTTCTTGAAATGGAACAGGATAAAGAATCGCCGCATCGATACTTGACTGATGAATTTCAGGTAGTAGATGGCGATACCATTGTGGATATTGGCGCAGCAGAAGGTAATTTTTCTTTATCCGTGGTAGAAAAAGCTAAAGCCATTTATTTATTTGAAACCGACGAAGAATGGATAGAAGCATTGGAAGCAACTTTTGCTCCATGGAAAGATAAAGTGCAGATTATCAATAGATTTGTATCAGATGTAAATGATGATAAAAATATTACATTGGATAATTTTTTTGCAGACAAAGATGCTTTCGATTTTATAAAAATTGATGTGGATGGCGCAGAACGCCCACTATTAAAAGGTTTTGATGAATTATTATCTTCTAATATGCCTTTAAAAATAGCACTTTGCACCTACCACCAGCAACATGATGAGCAGGAATTTTCTGATTTATTAATCCAAAAGGGATTTAATATTACAACTTCTAAAAATTATATGCTTTTTATTTATGGTGAACCACTACAACCGCCCTATTTCAGGAGAGGTTTAATCCGGGCTACCAGATAATATTAAACCAATGCGTCATATAAAACTTTATATCGCTTCCAGTCTCGATAATTACATCGCCCGACCCAATGGCAGCGTGGATTGGCTCGAATCTTTCCCGAATCCTGATGGCAATGATTATGGGTATCAAAACTTTTTAGCTTCTATTGATACAACTTTGATGGGGCATAATACTTATAAAGAAATTCTTGGTTTTGATATTCCGTTTCCCTATCCCGACAAAATAAATTACGTTTTTACGCAGCAACATAATTTAGAAGCAGCAGCATTTGTAAAATTTATAAATAAAGATGTAATTTCTTTTATTCAAAGTTTGAAACAACAAGCTGGTAAAGACATCTGGCTCATTGGTGGCGGGCAATTGAATACCGTTTTACTCAACGCTGATTTGATTGACGAAATGATTATTACAATCGTGCCAATAATATTAGGCGAAGGCATCCCACTCTTTGCACCTGGCACTAAAGAAAGCGTTTTTCAATTGATTCATTCCCAGGCATTTCCAAGCGGCATGGTGCAAATGAGCTATAAATTGGGCTAAGAGGGAAATTTATTTTTCAAAATTTCTGCCATTTCTTGCTGAATTTCAAGCGCTGCTGCGCGAGCTTTCTCTGCAAAATCCTCGCCATCGCCTGCAAAAATAATACCCCGTGAGGAATTCACCAGTAGGCCGCAATGGTCGTTCATGCCATATTTACTGATTGCTGCGAGTTCGCCGCCCTGCGCACCTATCCCCGGCACCAGGAAAAAATAATCCGGCGCAAGCGCACGTATTTCCTGGAATTTTTCAGGATGTGTCGCGCCAACCACGAACATCATTTCATCCGGCGTACCCCATTTTATGGCGGTATTTATTATGTTTTCGTATAATGGTTGTCCATTTTTTTGATACCCCAGTTGAAAATCTTTACTTCCGGGATTAGAAGTTAATGCTAATAAAATGACCCATTTATCAGGAAATCCTAGGAATGGCGTCACCGAATCCTCACCCATATAAGGCACAACCGTCACTGCATCAGCATCTAGTGTATTAAAAAAAGCTTTTGCGTATAACTTAGAGGTATTGCCGATATCACCGCGTTTGGCATCGGCTATTATAAAATGCTCTTTCGGAATATAATGAATCGTTTTTTCCAATGCCTGCCAGCCTTTCAAACCTTCCGCTTCATAAAATGCAAGATTCGGTTTATAAGCTACGCATAAATCTTTTGTGGCATCTATGATTTGCTTATTAAATTCGTAAACAGGATCATCATATTCTAGTAAATGTTTTGGAATTTTTGTAATATCCGAGTCCAAACCTATACAGAGGTATGATTGTTTTTGCTGAATTTGAGCGAAGAGTTCGTGCCGGGTCATGCGTGGTTGAGTTTTTCGTCTAATTCGAGAATGAAGGATTGGAAGCTATGTTCCCCTTTATGTTTCTGGTAAACACTATCAAAGTGCAGCAATGCAAATAATTCAGGGCAGTCCGATTGTTTATATTTTTCGGCGGTTTTCCTATAAAGAAATTCTTTCGGTTTTTCCTGCCAGAGTGGGCTTTGAGAAAAATTTATAGTAACTTTATAAAACTTATTAATTGTTTTAATATCAGCTAATAAAAGTGCTTCTGATTCAAAAATAGTAATAAACAAAGTATCTAATTCGTATAATTTTACTGCTTCAAACCAATTTTGGATATCTTTGATTTTTTCTTCTTCGCTCGGGAAGCCATCCAAATCATGAAAAAATATAATAAAATTAATCTTCCCTTTTTTACTCTTTTTCTTGATTTCTTCCTCTAATAATCTTTTTATTCCTTTACTTTTTAGTTTATCTCCGGTTGTTCCTTTTAGCATTGGCACAAACTGAACTTTATTTATATCATATTGCTTTTCCAGCAAATTTCTTAAAGCAATGCTGTCATTATAATAATTTTCACCCACTATACCTACTCGAATCATACGCCTTCTTCTTCTGTTTCAAAGCCAGACATAACCCAATAATCGCTCAGGAAAAGTTCGTTTTTCATATAATTACGAGCATATTCCATATCATCTTTTGACAAATGCTGTAACTGCGTGCCCTTCTCTTTATCATAACGAGCGACGATGATTCTATCCAATTCATTCATTCCCAGCGTATTCAATACCTCTGGTGAATGCGTAGTAATTATGATTTGCTTGGTTTCAGATTGTTCTTTGATAAAATCCATTAAACGCGAGAGCTGGTGCGGGTGGATGCCAAGTTCGGGTTCTTCGAGGAGAAATTTGATATTAATACCTTTTGTTAAAACAATTCCAGCAATTATATAAAATATTCTTTTTGTACCATCAGATAATTGATTCCAATATAGCCATTCATCATTAATGTAAAATTGTAATTTTAAAAAACTTACATTGAATTCAACTTTATTATTAATATTTTTATCATTGAAACTAAATCCATCTTCTATTTTAAGATTTTCAACAGGAGAAAATTTTTTCAGATTTAAAATCAATTCTTCAAAGTTATCAGATAAATAAAATGAGGTACGATATACTTGTTTTTTTTGTCGAATATTATCAGATATAGAAAAAACATATTCGTTAACTAAATTAGGAAATTGTTGATTCGTTTTGAAGAAGATACTTGGAAAAATTAAATCACTACTCCACGAACCTTCTAAAGACAAACCTTCATCTAAAAGTTCTATGTTTTTTGGTAAATTGTATTCAATTAAATGAAACATCAGATTAGCTAGATGTATACCCGAGACTTGATAAGGAGGGTTACCAACACGGAAATCATAATTTCTAGGTTCAACTAAATCTCCATTTACATAATAATTTTCCTGAACCTTTTGTATGAATTCCCTATCATTCTCAATTATTTTTTCGCCCACTTTTCGTTTGTACAAAAAATGATAGCCATGAGGCATAAATCCTTCAATCTCACATTCATGTGCGGAATTAAAAAAATATGTAAAGGGTGAATTTTTCAAAAACTCCACGAAATTCGTCTTGCCGCTCCCATTTGCACCAATTATGATATTCAAGCCGGGCTTGAGCTCTACCTCGGTGTCTATAATAGATTTATACCCTTTCAGCCGCACGCGACTGATATAAGATTGATTATTTTGTTCTATTTTATTTAATTCTTCCGGCATTAATAATATATTGAATTATAATCATAAGTTCCAATTTGTCTGATGTCTGGCATCTCTTATCTGGCATCTATTTAATAATTAATAAACCACAAACGCCTTCTTTACAATCTCATTCCCACCAATAAATAAAGCCACGGTATAAGTATCTTTCGCCCAATTGCCAGGCTCGGTCCAGCCCCAACCCCAGTTGTGAAAAGAGTTATCCCAATCTTTATCGGCATAGGTATCAAGTGTTAAGCGGCTTAATTCTTCGCCATTTGACTGGGTGTAAATCGCCAGGATATGAAAGGGGCGGCGGGTATCGGCTTTGCCGTATTGAATTTCCAATTCCCAATTGATATAACGAACGTCCTTTTGCGGGAAGCTATCTTGATAGACCCGATCTGCTTGCGCAATGCTGGTATCTCCCGTTTCGTAAAAACGCAATTTTGGATTGTAAAAAGAAAAACGCGCCGCTTCTTCTATTTCTGTTTTGGGCGCTTCCTCAATAACCACAGGGGGTTCATCCTTGTCGAAAAAGCCTTGCCGTTGTAAAATATAAAAAACCAGCAAACCGCCGATCACGGTTGCTGCAATACCGCCGAGGAAAGATTTGAAGGTCTCCATAGGCTGTTGTTTCAAATATTAAACTTCGACCCCGTTTACCGCCATCACGCCTGTGATTTCTGGAAGCCGACTGATAATTGCTTGCTCGATACCCGCGCGCATGGTCATGGAAGTCATGCTACAGCCCTCGCAAGCACCTAACCACTTGATTTTGACGACTTTAGTATCGGTTACGTCCACTACTTCCACATTGCCGCCATCTACCGCGAGGTGCGGACGCACGTCATCCAGCGCCGTATCGATCCGTTGAAGCAAGATTTCTTTTTCTGTTAAAGACATTTTATTGTTATTTATTGCTCTCTTTTTATTACAGTTTCAATCTGTTCTTTTAATACAGGAATAATATTTCTGACTACATCCCACACAATAGAATAGTTCACGCCCATATAATCATGTATTAATTTATCTCTCATTCCAGCCATATTCCGCCAAGGTATCTCGGCGCTGTTTATTTTAAAATCAGCTGGTATTTTTTTCGCCGCTTCACCAATGATCTCAAGACTCCTGACAATGGCCCGCTTCAGTGTTTCATCGTTGAGTAATTCATTTTTAGTAATTTCTTCCGTAATAACAGAAACGATATAATTACATTCGTCCAATATATGATATAAATAATCAAGCGGCAATTTGGACATACTCCACTTCGTTTAAAATTTTTGGACCAATGTAAGGGCTTAATCCATTTTTAGTTACCACTTCCACTCGCTCTCCTTCAAAAATTTCTTCTAAAAGATAGCATATTGCCATAAAATTATTAAAAGTTTCTTTATCCTTTTCAAATGAAATTAATAAATCAATATCGCTACCTTCATGCTGCTCTTCGCGCACGTAAGAACCAAAAAGCCCAATGAAATCTATTCCCATCTCTTTCATCTGAGACTTATGCTGATTGATACGTTCTTTTATAACCGCTTTATCCAACATGATATTTATTTACTTATTTATTAAAGCATCAAATTATTGCATCATCTTTACAACTTGCGTTGGTTCGAGCATTTCATTGCGAATAGCGACTTGTCGAGCCACATTTTGTGCAATATTCATAAACGCCTCTTTTGTAATCATTTCTTCACCCAAAACCGCCGGTTTGCCTGCATCGCCACCTTCGCGGATGCCTTGAACAATCGGTACCTGCCCCAACAACACTGACTGCGCCATTCTCGCTAATTTTTTACCGCCGCCTTCGCCGAATAACAAATATTTATTGTCGGGTAGTTCCTTCGGTGTAAACCAGGACATATTTTCCACTACGCCCAGAATTGGCACATTCACCGAAGGTAATAAAAACATATTCATCGCTTTCACCGCGTCCACCACCGCCACTTCCTGCGGCGTTGTCACCATCACTGCGCCTGTTACAGGCACGGTTTGCACCAAAGTCAACTGAATATCGCCTGTGCCCGGCGGCAAATCTACGATTAAATAATTCAGCGGCGGCCAAATGGTATCATTGAAAAATTGCTTGATCACGCCCGATAAACGCGGCCCGCGCAGCACCACCGCCTGCTCCGGCTCCACAATAAAACCAATCGAAATGACCGGCACACCATAAGCTTCGAGCGGCAGAATTTTCGGTTGATTATAAATATTTTGCACTTTGGGTCGCTGCCCTTGCAAGCCCAGCATCGTCGGAATCGAAGGGCCATATAAATCCGCATCCAGAATACCGACTTTTGCGCCTAACTCTTTCAAGCCCAAAGCCAGATTCACTGCTACTGTTGACTTCCCGACGCCGCCTTTGCCTGATGCCACCGCAATAATATTTTTGATATGCGACAAAGGATTCGTCGGCTGTTGCGATTGCGGTGTGCGCCCGATCATGTGCACGTTCACATTGGCTTCGGGGTACACTTCTTGCACCGCCGCGATACAGGCAAAATTCAAATCCGATTTATATTCACTGTTCAAAGAAGGCAATTCAATCGCAAAATTAATATTATTGCCATCCACCGTCAAATCGCGTACCATGCTCATGGTAATAATATCTTGCCCGCTATTCGGGTCCATTACTTGAGTTAAAGCCTTTACAATCTTGGTTTTATCGATGCTCATTTTTATTAATCATTCTTCACTTAATGCACAAAAATACAAACAAATCGCAGCTTGAAACAGTTTTCTGTATTCAAAAGCTCAAACCGTGCGTTTCTCCTTTATATTTTGAGCTTTACATTTTACGGTTTTATTTACTTTTGCACTGCCATGAGAATTCTCAAAGACCTGAACCAACTGCCCGCATTCCAAAACGCCGTTGTCACGATAGGCTCTTTCGATGGGGTACATTGCGGACATCAACGAATTATCGAACAAGTCAATGCGCTGGCGCGTGCGGTTGGCGGTGAAAGCGTTGTTATTACTTTTCATCCGCATCCTCGGCAAGTGATTTATCCTCAGGATGATACGCTGAAATTGCTTACCACGACCGAAGAAAAAATCTTCTTTTTAGAGAAATACGGCGTTGATAATGTGGTGATTGTAACTTTCACTGTTGAATTTTCACAAATCAGCGCCGACGAATACATCGAAAAATTTTTGATTGAAAAATTCCATCCGCATTCCATTGTCATTGGTTACGATCATCGCTTCGGTTTGAATCGGCAGGGCGACATTAATTATTTGCGTTGGTACGCTAAGAAAAGTAATTTTCAAGTAGTAGAAATCGAACAACAAGAGGTGGACGACATCGCGGTGAGTTCTACTAAAATTCGCAAGGCTCTGGAGGACGGGCGCGTAAGCGTTGGGCGCAAACTCTTGGGGCATCATTATACGCTAATCGGTACGGTGGTGCATGGTCAGAAAATCGGCGCCAGTCTTGGCTTTCCGACGGCTAATATTGAAATTCCGCAAAACGAAAAACTCATTCCACCCGATGGGATTTACGCCGTGCAGGTCACACACGATGGGCAACGCTATGGCGGTATGTTGTACATTGGCTCGCGCCCGACTTTAAAAAAGTATAATAACAGAACCATCGAAGTGAATATTTTTGATTTTAATCAAACCATTTATGGTGATGAAATAAAGCTCGAATTAGTTGAATTCATTCGTTATGATACAAAATTTGATGATTTAGAAGCGCTGAAAAAACAATTAGCAGAAGACCGAAAGCGGGCGCAATTGCTGCTCGAAAACCTTGAACAACCCCCCCGTACCGATGTCAATATTGCGGTCGTGATTTTAAATTATAATGGAAAAAAATACCTGGCGCAATTTTTACCGAGTGTAATAAAAAATAGCCCCGAAGCAGAAATCATTATTGCTAACAATGGTTCTACCGATGATTCTTTACATTTTTTGCAAAAACATTATCCAGATATACGTCGCATCGAGATCAAAGAAAACCTTGGCTTTGCGGCTGGTTACAATCAGGCTTTGAAACAATTGAGCAAAGAGTGGGATTATTTCGTGTTGTTGAATTCCGACGTAGAAGTCACGCGAGGTTGGTTGAATCCACTCATTTCTATGCTTGAAAAAGACGCTGCCATCGCAGCGGTACAACCCAAAATTAAGGCTTACCTTCAAAAAGGTGCTTTTGAATACGCGGGCGCAGCCGGTGGCTGGCTGGATGCTTTGGGTTACCCTTTCTGTCGCGGGCGCATTTTTGCGGTCACCGAAAAAGATGAAGGGCAGTACGATGAAACGCAAGAAATCTTTTGGGCGAGCGGCGCGGCTTTGGTGATTCGAGCTAAATTATTTCATGACATCGGTGGTTTTGATGGCGATTATTTTGCGCATTTGGAAGAAATTGACCTTTGTT
>JANRME010000050.1:0-14704 GCA_033761835.1 Saprospiraceae bacterium | reverse complement strand
GCTGCTGCTCATGTGACCAGTCTCCTCGTCTGAAATTTCAAGTTTACTTTCATCTGCAACTTCTATTACATATACCTCTTCCATTCTTTTCTCCTTGACTTCTTCAAGATTAAAAATATTTAGCAAATCTTTTAATAAAGTCATCCTGGCGTTATCGCTATTCGTCTTAGCTAATGTTGGATTATTTATATTACGTGTAAATTTCGGGTTAAAATAATTTAGGGTATATAACTCGTATTCAATGCTTTTAGGAACAATTATAAATTTTTCTGAAATTTGCTTCAAATTACTAATAATTGTTCGGAGTCTATAATTTTCAAATTTCAGTGCAATTCCTGATTCTGACCATTTGTTACTACTGGAACTGCCAACGTCGGGTATTCCTTTTATAACTTCAAGTTGATAATAAAGTTGGTCTTCTTTTTTTTCTTGTGTATTTGATGGCTCCACTTCGAGTATCATAAATTTATCGGGGATGGGTTTATCGGCAATAAAGTTTGATATAAGCTCTTCACTCAGTCCATAAGGATGCCCTATCCATTTTATGATACCTTTATTATCAATTAAAATCGTTTTAGGAATTCCTTTTACATCAAAATTACTAAATGTTTCTCCTGTTTGATCGGCAACAACTTTTGTAGTCATCTCGGTTCTCTTCAACAAACTCTGGATTTTAGGTAATTTTTCATCTGAAATGGAAAGAAAATATAAGTCCTTTCTGTCTGCAAATTTCGTTTGCAATTCATTAATATGTGGAACAGCCGCGAGACAAGGCGCACACCAGGTCGCCCAAAACTCCAAAATGATATATTTACGCTCCAGGGATTTATCTCCGGGTACATTCGCAATCCAATCGGTAATATTTATTTCGGGCGCTTTTCTATTTACTTCAAGTTGATTTTGAGCCCATCCATTCACTAAAATCGAAATAAAAACAGGTAAAAGCAATAATTTCTTCATTTTAATGATTTTTCAGGTAATATGATAATCATTCAAAAATATAGAAAATCCCAGAAATAATTAGCTGAATTTCGACGAGTTTTCTACTTTTACTTTATGCAAAGACTTTGCGTAATTCTATTGGCCTTCCCTGCTTTCCTGCTCGCACAGCAGCCGGATACCTTGCGTACCGATCCTCCTGACGAGACCCAGGAATTGATCGAAGATTTTTTGCAAAATACCGATGGTGAAGGGGCATTTGATTTTAATACGATTTTTGAGCAATTAGAAGATTTTCGCAGAAATCCAATCAACCTAAATAAAGCCAATGAAGCCTCACTACGCGAACTTCGCTTGCTTAGCGATGCGCAAATCCTGGATTTACTGAACTATCGGCAAGAGGTAGGTGAATTGATTGCAGTTCACGAATTGCAGGCGGTGCCCGGCTTCGATTTGTCGATTATTCGCCTCATTTTACCTTATGTGACCGTCAGTGGCGATGTGGATGATTATCAAATTCCGTTTTCAAAAATGCTTGCCGGTGGGCAACATGAACTTTATCTGCGTTGGTCGCGCATTCTGGAGCAGCAAAAGGGTTTTACAACTTCTGAAACCAATGCCAGTCGCTATCTTGGCGATCCTAATCAATTGTATTTTCGCTACCGCCACGCATATGGCACGCGCCTAAGTTATGGCATCACAGGTGAGAAAGATCGAGGCGAAGAATTCTTCAAAGGCAGCAATGAACAAGGTTTTGATTTTTATTCGGCGCATTTTTTTGTGCGGGATTATAATAAAAATATCAAGGCAATCGCGCTTGGTGATTATTCTGTAAGTTTTGGACAAGGTTTGGTTTTGTTTACTGGTTTTGGTATTGGCAAGTCTTCCAGCCCAATGACCGTGAAACGCACGGGCCGCGTGCTTCGACCTTACACTTCAGCGAACGAAGTCAATTTTTTCAGAGGAGTGGCAACTACGCTGGCTTTTGGCGAAAATGTTGAAGCCACGATTTTCGCTTCCTCCCGTGGCCGCGATGCTAATTTGATTGTACCAAATGACACGAGCGAATCCGACATTGAAATCCGAAGTTTTACTTCATTCGATTTGGATGGCTTGCACCGCACGGGCAGCGAAATCGCTGATGAAAATGCGCTCCAGCAATTTACGGTTGGAGGTAATATCAAACTTAGCAATCGCTATGGTCATATCGGGTTAAATGTTTTGTACGATCAATTCGATAAAACCTTAGAAATCAATCAAAAGCCTTATAACCGTTTTTATTTTTCCGATGATCGCTTGATGAATGCCAGTTTGGACTATTCTTATCTCTGGCGCAATTTTAATTTTTTTGGTGAAACCGCTATGAGCGACAATGGCGCACTTGCCAGCATTAATGGAATACTCATTGGATTGGATCGAAAAGTAGATTTGGCGGTATTGTATCGTTATTTTCCAAGAGATTATCAGGCATTGAACGCCAATCCCTTTGCCGAAACCTCCGGTGCACGCAATGAGCAAGGTTTGTATATCGGTCTGGAAATCCGTCCTATCCGCAACTGGACACTAAGTACCTATTTCGATGCCTGGAAACATCCTTGGATTCGATTTGATGCAGCCGCTCCTTCACGAGGATTTGAGTACCGGACACGGTTGGCCTACGAGCAGCGCCGCCGCTTGCGTACTTATTTGGAAGTTCGGGAAGAAGTGAAAGAACGAAATTCTCCAGAACCAGCGAACAAAACCGAAGTGCTAACAGATATTCGCACTTTTCAGATGCGCCTGCACGCGGAACGAGACTTAAGCAAATCCTTGGAATTGCGCAGTCGCATTGACTGGGGCTTCTCTCAGGTGGGCGAGAGCGGACAGAGCAATGGTTTTGCGATTTATCAGGATATTTTATTTCGACCGATTGGCTTTCCTTTGTCCTTCACGGCACGTTATTCCATATTTGACACCCAAGGCTTTGAAACGCGTTTTTATTCTTTTGAAAATGATTTATTATATAATTTTTCTATTCCAGCTTATTACAATCGAGGTACTCGATTTTATTTGAATATAAGATGTCGAATTGGCAGAAACCTCACGGTAGAAGGGCGCGTCGCGCAAACGTATTGGAAAAATCAAGACACCATTGGCAGCAGCCTTGAAGAAATAAGTGGGCAAAACCGAACGCAAGTGAGTGGACAGATTCGGTATAAATTTTAGGGACTTGGGGACTGGGTGACCCAGAGAGGAAGAGACTAAGATTATGTAATAATGTAATAAAATTTTACTGTTTTTTTAATGAATCTATGACATTTTTAACAATGGGTGATGTTTTTTTCAATTGTTCAGTGGTTACGTCGGAGTTACGAATACGTTGCAAAACTTCTTTGATTTTATTGGGTTGTTTCAATTCCACAAAAGATTCGATCAATGTAGAATACGCTTCGGGGTTGTCAGGGTTTTGCTGCAAGGCAGCCTCTGCATTTGAAATAGCAGTTTTGTAATCGCCTAGTTTCTTACTCGCGCTGGCTTTTTGATTAAGTGCATCGGCATTTTTAGGTTCTGTTCGGAGTTTTTGATCGGCTTCTTCTTTTAAACGTTTTTGCTCTTCAATTTTTAGATCCAATTTCTTGATTTGGTTTGGGATCGTTTTGCTTGTAGGATCGAGTTTTTTGGCTTGTTCTAAATCTTCTTTAGCTTTTTTTAATTGCTCCGTTTTCAAAAAAAGAACACCCCGCTGCTCCAAAGCTTCGGCTTTATTAGAATCCACTTGCACTCTGACGTTCAAATCATTAATTGCCGCAGCATAATCGCCTTTTTGTGCGTACAAGGCTGCCCGATTTTGCCGCGCCAACGGATAATCAGGATGATCTATAACAACCTGATCATAGAGTTTCCATACCTTGTCAAGCTCGTTTTCCGACATATATTTATCGGCTAAAACCATATTTCTGAGCAAATTGGCTAATGAATCCTGGGGTTGTGCTTGCTCCAATAATTCAATGGCAACTTCGGTATGATCAGTTTCAGATGCAGCTAAACCTAATATAAGTAGAATAGCTTGTTCGATACTGCCAGTAATAGTACCACTCGAAATAATACTTGAAATAGAATTAACGGTATCAATTTGCGTCTGCTCGGTCACCAAAAGCTTTTTCAATTCTAATTCCAAAAAACGGTATTCCGTAGTAATGATATTGCTTTGTGGCTGTTTTTCCTCTGTACCAATAATAACCAATTGCGCTCCACATTCTTTTGCTTTACCAGCAGCTTTGTCCAAATCCCCTAAAAGAGTTGCATCCTGGTTAGCTCCATACAACCCGACGTCAATTTTGATATTATAATCTTTATCAATAGCGCTTAATCTTCTGAGAATAGCTTGATGCGTATTTAGTTTTTCTGAACCAAAATTCTGGAAAGGAAAAAGTAGCACTTTAAACTCCGCATCTGTTTGATAAATGGGGCAATCCGATGCATTCGTAATTTCTTCTTTACTAAATATTTTGAACAAAATAAAACCTACCAATGCCAAGAAAATAAAGCTTCCTCCGATTAAAAGTCCTCGATTCCGGCGAGTAGAAGGCCCAACCTCTTGAAGCGTGATTTTACCAGCCTCCAAGCGTTCAAGGATTAATAATGTTTGATTAATGGCTTGATTATAATTAAGCTTAGCGTTTTCAGCGCTAATGATACCGATTGTCTCGTCGTTTTTTGTTTTTTGAAATTGTGATAAGGCCTGCGTAGCAGCACGATTTAATTCGTTATATCTGCGATCTTGTTCCAAAAAGGCGATCAATTGCTCCAAAGCTTGCTCTACTTCTGCCTCGCGGATCAGTTTTCTGACGGATTGTATGATGCTTAGTGGGTTCATTTATGTAGGCATATATGTGCGAATTTAATAATTAACCTTTGATTTTCAATAATTTTATAAATTTCATTAAAAACTAAATATTACAGAAACCAACTACCTACATCTTGTTTACGCTTCCTTCCCCAATTCCTCTGCCCGTTGCAGCGCGGCCATTGCACCAGCGATGATGTCTTGATGTACCGCATTTTGTTGATAATTTTTTAAAGCCGCCTCGGTGGTTCCGCCCCGCGAGCAGACTCGATCAATCCACTCTTGACAAGAAGAATTAGTGGCGCGATACAATTCTACTGCCCCAAGAAAAGTTTGGCTTACCAGCAATTCCGCTTCCGATTCACTAAACCCCATATTTCGTGCGCCTTCCATCAATGCATTCATAAAAAACCAAACATAAGCTGGCCCGCTTCCTGAAATGGCAGTGGCAGCATCTATCGCCGATTCTTTTTCCACATATACGGTTTTGCCGGTGGTGTTGAGCAAGTTTTGTACTGTTACCAATTCAATACGTGTTACTTCGTCGGAGGAAGTAAAAGCGGTCATGCCCATCCCAATTTGTGCGGGCAGATTGGGCATCGCCCGAATAATTTTTTTTACTCCCAAAGCCTCAGATATAGATTTTATTTTTACACCTGCCATAATAGACAAAAAAACCTGCTGCGAATCCACCAAAGGGCGAATCGTATCAAACAAAGCAGCAGAATCTTGAGGCTTCACCGCTAGAATAATCAAATCCGCATTGCTCAGGCAGTCTTCCGGGCGTCCATATACCTGTCCGATGTCTTTTTTGCTGAGTTCAGCAGCTTTTTCGGGTGATTTTTCCAAAATCATCATCGCTTCTTTACTCGCGATATGCGAACGCAAAAAACTTTGGGCGTAGGTATTACCCATATTTCCTCCGCCAATAATTAATATCTTCATAAATAAAATTTTAAATATATAATTTTTGTCTAAAATTAGTAAATTAGTCACTCACCCTACCCCTTTTCACTTTATATTTATCACAAATGTGAGTTAAAAATCTTAAAATCACTAAAAGTTTAAACATTGTTAAAAGTTTCCTGTTTCTGCTATGATTAAATCTGCACCAATGGAAATAGGACGAGAAATTCAACAAAAACAATTCAAAAGTGATTACCAACAAACGCATATCAATATTCTTTTTACGGCTTCCTGGCTCAATCTACTTTCCACCAAATTGCTTAAAAAGCATAATATTTCGCCTCAGCAATTCAACATTCTCCGTATTTTGCAGGGCGCGCATCCTAAACCTATTTCAGTAAAACTTTTGACCGAACGGATGATTGACAAAATGTCGAACGCATCGCGGCTGGTTGAAAAACTCAAACAAAAAGGCTTGATTGAGCGCAACGCCAATGAGTCGGATCGCCGCCGGGTTGACGTATATATTACTGAAAAAGGAATAAATTTATTGGAACAAGCCTCCAAAGAAATCGAAACAAGCATTGAAAAAACCTTTTCGCGTTTGCAGCCTTCGGAAGCATTATTGCTCAATCAACTACTTGATAAGCTCAGAGGTTAAAGAAATCTTAAAACAATTGAATATCCTTGCAATCTAATGTTTAAACTCTAATTTTGTGGCGGTGTTTGAATTATAAACAAAAACAATCTTTTTGACTATGAAAAGATCTTCTGCAGTTTTGGCATTAGTAGCAGTTTTTGCCCTTGCTACACTTGCATTTACTTCTGCTGTAACTACTTCAGGCGTAGATACACAAGCAAGCTTCATTGTTTGGAAAGGCTACAAGGTAACAGGTCAGCATCACGGTAAAGTATTGTTAAAAGCCGGTGACCTCAAGTTTGACAGCAATAACAAGCTCACAGGCGGTAGTTTTGAAATTGATATGACGACTATCACTTGCGAAGACTTGCCAGGCGGTGGTCAAAAATTGGTAGGTCACCTAAAATCAGACGACTTTTTTGGAGTCGAAAAATACCCAACCGCAAAATTTGTGATTACTAAAGCTTCTGAAGCAAAGCCTGGCGAATACCGTATCAAAGGTGATTTGACGATCAAGGCAACTACCAAGCCGATTTCTTTCGATGCAAGAATTTCAGACAAAGAAGGCAAAAAAGTAGCCATCGCCAATATTAAGATTGACCGTTCGGAATATGATATCCGTTTTGGTTCTGGCAGCTTCTTCGAAAACCTGGGCGACAAAACCATCTATGATGAGTTCGACCTCGAAGTAAACTTGGCAATAAAGTAATTTTCTTTTAGAATTTTATTGATTCTGAATATAACAGTCCAGCTACGGCATATCGCTTTAGCTGGATTTTTCTTTTAGTATCTCCACAATTCAAACAACTTTTCAACAAATCAACCAGCCAGTGTCAGCTAATTTCCCCATTTTGACGTCTATCAGACGTTCCTTTACTTTGAATTTTCAATACGATGCTTATCTTTGCATCAATATTTAATATCATACTACACCTTATTTATAGCGCTTCTACTACATTCTGATTTTTTCCTTTCTGAAATTAATACATCCTTCTTAAGTATTGGACTATTGCCAATACCTTGATTTTATTGCTTTTTCACATTAAAACCCAATCGTATGAATCGTTTTTCAATGAACCTGAAAACCGTTTTTTCCTTTATTCTCGCTTGCATCATGACGGCATCCTTGGGTGCACAGACTTTTAGTAAACAAAATACACAGCAAATGATTCAGACCGCTTTAAAAAACAAGCTAAAAATGTCGGAAGCTGAAATGCGGTCAAGATTAGAGCGGGCGCAGCAGAATGCCGACCAGCCAAGGTCTCAAGAACCAAATCAAGTGATTCGGATGCGTTCAGCCGACGGCGCTATCGGCGAGAGTGAGGAAAGTGAATCGGAAATACACGCCGCCATCAACCCCAATGATACCAATAATATTATCGTAGCTGCTATGAAATTTTCACAGGAAAACATCCTTGCGTCTTTAAGCTTTCCGATTTATTATACCAAAGATTTTGGCCGCACCTGGAAACTTAGCCAATTTAATGGTACCAATGACTTAGGCGGTTTTACGCTTATTGCAGGCGGCGGCGATCCGATTATTGTATTCGATGATCGGGGTATGGCTTATTTGAGTTGGCTTACGCTATCAATTGGTTTAGATTTAAAAATAAAAGCCGAAATGCACTGGGCTACCTCCAACGATGGTGGCGCGACCTGGAAACGCCAAGAATCCTTAATTGATGCTGGAGAATTGACCAGCATTGCACCACCCAACGGGCGCCTGCCAGATAAAGAGTGGATGGCTTCTGACTTGAATAGTACGCAGCACAAAGGTAATGTATATATTGCTTATGCTTATATCAACTCAATCGATACGACTTATAATATTTTTGTAAAAACGAAAAAACGTAACGCTACTACTTTCGGGCCTGCCATCGATATTACACCTACGGAAATGACCTTTTCGCAATTCACCAGCATTGATGTTGATGCCGAAGGTACAGTGCACCTTATGTTTGCCGGAGCGGCTGCTGAAGACGATGTTGTGAGTCTTTACCATTCTAAATCAACCGATGGTGGCGAAAGTTTCTCCACGCCAGTACGTATTTCCAAGCTTCATTTGCAATGCTTCCCTCCGGGTTCAGTAGAAAGTTGTGATGTGATAGGCATTGATAAGAATCGAATTTATCCTTGTCCACATCTGCGCGTGGATAAATCTGGCAGTGCGAACAGCGGCAACCTTTATGCCGTGTGGACTGCCGATGGTATCGAAACTCAAGCTACGGCTGGTTTAGATATTTACTATTCCAAATCAGAAGATAGTGGCAAGACCTGGAGCGTCCCGATGATTCTGAATAACAACAGCAATCCCGCTTCTCAACAATTTTTTCCGAGTTTGGCTGTAAACAACGAGGGTAATCTGATTATTACCTGGTACGACCGCCGCGAGGATACCAATAACTTAATGACCAATTATTATATGACGATTTCGAGAGATGGTGGCAACACGTTCGAGCAGGATTTTGCTGTAAGTTCCGAAGCCGCTGATTTTTCTACAATTGGACAATTGAATGGCAATTTTGGTGTAGGTGAATACACGCAAGTGGTAGCGACCAAAGGTTATGCCCTGCCCTTCTGGGCCGACGGCCGCAGCAATGACGGCAATATCGAGGTATTTACCTCTTTGATTCCTTTGGCTCCTGGCCAAACCACCGATGTTAATAATGTAATTGCGATCAGCGATTCCTGGCATATTCGGGGGCTATTTCCTAATCCGGTGAAAGACATTGCTAATTTGGAGTTGCAATTACAAGAACCGATGAAATTGGGTGTAAAATTGTTCAGCAGCGAGGGCAAAGTGCAACGCGCTTATCCTGACTGGAATCTTGCAGCCGGTGAGCAACGACTAAAATTGGATGTACGCGGACTGGCAGCCGGGCAATATTGGGCAGTGGTGCGCTCTACTACTGGTGTAAAAACAATACCTCTAGTTGTGAAGTAAATACATATTTGTTATAAATTTAAAGCGATGTCATCACTCCACACGATGACATCGCTTTTTCATATCCAAAGCCTTTTTTGCATTCAAGCAAAACCAATTTGTTTCCAAAAACCCACCAAAAAGTTGAATTTCTCCCGCGATTATTGCAATTTTACACCAACCGAAAAAACAAAATATGTTGGATTCGCTCCTATTGCCACTGGTTTTGTTGAGTTTGCTCATTGGCGGTTTGATCGCTTGGTTATTAGCAAAATTGCGCTTCACAAAGGGTATGCTACCTCCAAGTGAGGTCGAGCAGCGCTATGTACTGCGAGAATTGTACGAGCATTTGCAACAGCAAACAGATGCACAAAAAGCGGATTTGCAAGAGAAACAAAACGAAATTCGGGACTTGGCGACGCAATTGACGACTGCACAGCAGGATTTGAAATATTTACACGAAAAACTAAATAATCAGCAACAGGAAGTCGAAAAACTCCAACAGCAGGCCCGTATCGAGTTTGAAAACCTTGCCAATCGGTTATTGGAAGAAAAAAGTCAAAAATTTACATCACAAAACACCCAACAACTAAATGATCTATTAAATCCATTACGCGAAAAAATTAAAGATTTTGAAGATTCTATTGAACGAAAATTTATTGACGAAGCAAAAGACCGGATTTCTTTAAAAACGGAGATTGAAAACCTGCGTCAACTCAATCAACAGCTTAGTCAGGACGCCAATAATCTTGCCACTGCATTGAAAGGTGATAATAAAACCCAGGGTGATTGGGGAGAATTTCGACTGGAATTATTATTAGAAAAAGCTGGACTCACTAAAGATGTGCATTATCGCGCTCAGCCGAGTTTCCTTGATGAAGGCGGTCAGCAAAAACGCCCCGATTTTATCATCGAATTACCTGGAAATAAGCACCTAATACTTGATTCAAAAGTGTCATTAGTTGCTTATGAACAATTTTACAATGCGAATGATGATAATGAAAAACAACGCAGCATAAAAGCCCATTGCGAAAGTCTTCGCAAACACATAAAGGATTTGAGCGAAAAAAATTATCAGCATTTATATCAAATTAATTCCCCCGATTATTTACTCCTCTTCATTCCAATCGAACCAGCATTTAGTATTGCCGTTCAACATGATAATAAATTATTTCTGGATGCGCTTGATCGTAATATTGTAATTGTGACTACTTCTACCCTACTCGCCACCATGCGCACAGTTTCTTATATTTGGAAACAGGAAAAACAAAAAAATAATGTAATAGAGATCGCTCGTCAAAGCGGTTTATTATATGATAAGTTATGTGCGTTTGTAGAAGACCTGCGTACACTGGGTCAGCGCCTTGATCTTGCTCAAAATGCTTATCATGATGCGATGAATAAATTAGTGGATTCGCGGAAACATGGACATACTTTATTGGGCAGAGCGGAAAAGATTAAATCATTGGGCGCGAAGACATCGAAGCATTTACCTCAAGAATTAATAGATGGACTAAATGATAATGAAAATGGAGTGGAGGAGACTTTGGATGATACATATTAGACGATAGGCATCACCTGTTGAGAGAATCTTTAAAGCCCAATTCGCAACTTGAATCATCTACAACATCCAGGAAATGAGGCAATTGTGCATTATACTTATACCAAACTTTCAATTCTCGAAAATTCTGCTTGCACTTCATATTTTTTAATTTCTCAGGCGGAGTTGGCTCTAAAAGTCACATTTAGAAATATTCTAATGTCTAAAGTCTATTTCATAAATGACATAAATCAGCAGATGTTCCTTCCAAAAATTCCTATTTTGAGCCATCAAATCGAAAAACCATGAAAAAAATTCTGATAGCCAATCGAGGCGAAATTGCGCTGCGCGTGATGCGCACCGCCCGTAAAATGGGCATCAAAACCGTTGCTGTTTATTCTGAAGCCGACCGCGAAGCACTACACGTACGCTATGCAGATGAAGCTGTGTGTATTGGCCCACCCGCATCCAAAGATTCTTACCTGCGTGGCGATAAAATCATCGAAGTGGCAAAGCAATTGGGCGTGGATGGCATTCACCCAGGTTATGGTTTTTTGAGTGAAAATGCAGGATTTGCTCAATTGGTCAAGGATAATGGCATCAGTTTTATTGGTCCAACGCCAGAGGCGATTGAAATGATGGGTAGCAAATTAGCAGCAAAAGAGGCCGCGAAAAAATTTAACATTCCAATGGTGCCAGGGGTCGATCATTCGGTAACCGATGTAAATGAAGCCAAAGAAATTGCCAAAGAAGTAGGTTATCCGATTTTAATAAAAGCCTCGGCAGGCGGTGGTGGTAAAGGGATGCGTGTGGTAGAACGCGAAGAGGAATTGCAAGAACAAATGGAACGCGCCATCAGTGAGGCGACCTCTTCGTTTGGAGACGGGTCGGTTTTCATTGAAAAATTTGTGACTTCGCCACGCCATATCGAGATTCAGGTACTGGCGGATATGTATGGTAATATCGTGTATCTCTTTGAGCGAGAGTGTAGTATCCAGCGTCGGCACCAAAAAGTAGTGGAGGAAGCGCCTTCGGCGGTGGTGGATGAAGATATGCGCCAACGCATGGGAGCTGCGGCGGTAATGGTGGCTAAATCTTGTAATTACTTGGGTGCGGGTACCGTCGAATTTTTGGTGGATGAAAAATTGAATTTTTATTTCCTGGAAATGAATACGCGTTTGCAAGTGGAACACCCTGTAACTGAGTTTATTACGGGATTGGATTTGGTAGAACAGCAGATTCGCATTGCAAGAGGAGAGGTTTTATCCATCAAACAAGAGGATTTGACTATTCATGGGCATTCGATTGAATTGCGCGTAACGGCAGAAGACCCATTGGACAATTTCTTGCCAAACGTCGGGAAATTAATTAGTTATAAACGTCCGGTGGGTGAAAATATTCGGTTAGACGATGGGTACGAAGAAGGTATGGATATTCCGATTTATTATGATCCATTATTATCTAAATTAATTGTGTGGGGCATCAATCGCGATGCCGCCATTCGCCGAATGTTGGATGCAATTAGTATGTATGAAATCAAAGGCGTAGCCACGACCCTACCCTTTGGTAAATTTGTGATGGAACATGATGCGTTTATTACAGGTCATTTTGATACCAATTTTGTAAAACAATATTTTACCCCGGAATTAATCAAACATAAAGAACAAGAAGAAGCCGAAATTGCTGCTCGTTTGGCTTTACAACTCTATGTGAACGATAAAAAACGCCTGAATGTGCCACACGTAGAGCCTTCGCCGTGGTGGAAGGTTTTGAGGTAAGAATATTGGAGTGACGAAAAATAAAATGATAAATAATTGGAATGGCTGGCTTTGTATTATTTATCGATTGATTGGTGTTAATAAACCATAATGAATAGAGTCTAAAAATTTGCCTTCATAGAAAAAATTTTCTTTGAAATGCGCTTCTTTTATAAAGTTGTTTCGTTCTAAAAGCTTTGCAGACGCTGTATTTGCAGGGTCAATGACTGCTTCTATCGAATGTAATTTTATATCATAAAATCCAAAATTAATTACCCTCACAAGCGCTTCTTGCATGATACCTTTCCCTTGATAATCAGCATGAAGTAAATAACCGACCTCTGCGCGATGATTTTCTTTACTCATTCTTACAAAACCAATCGTCCCGATTAATTTATTTTCCTTTTTTAATGTAATGGCCCAATTGATACTTTCATTATTATCCGTTCCTTCATCAATGACTTGAATCAATTTTATTACATCTTCGCTGGATGCAGCTAAGGGACGAGGGATGTATCTCATAATATTTTCATCCCTCCTTAATACAAAAAGATCATCTACATCGCTTTGCAGTATGCGTCTTAGAGTTAGGCGTTCCGTAGAAAGTATTGGGAAAGAATTAAAATTTACAACCAGCATATAAGCAATGTAATTATGGCGTAATGGTCTCAAAAGAAACAATCTTCACCGGCGTACCCCACATAAAAATGGACATATCGTCTACTTCCTTGATGGTCACCGTGACCTGTTGGCCTTTGTGCTTGAGTTGTTCAGGCATATTGATTGGGCGCCATGCATTGCCTTTATTATCAATAATACCCCAAACGCCAGGGCCGATATTTTCAAAAACGATTTTCCCCGTAATGGTATGCTTTTTCATAATGGATTTCAATTTCCAACAAATAAGTTCACAATCCTTGACCTGGCAATAATTTTTCGATATTAATCTGTAAATTTTGGATTAACCGCAGTTGTTCTCCAACCGTTAGTTTCAAATCGCTGATTTCTCCATGCAAATGATTTTTTGAATTAGGCGATGCTGGTAGAAATGGACTAATCTTTGCTCGCACGTACCACATTTCACGAATTTCTGTAGCATTTAGGCGATACATATTATAAAAATCATTATCTGAATGTAATTCTAAAATTCTACCTTCCGCAAGCTTATTTATGACTCGCTTTATCACTACATCTCCATGAGTAACAATAACATATACATGATTATCTTTAATCGTGCTTTCCCACAGGGTTGGTTCTACATAACTACATACGACTTTATCACCCTCAAATAGCGTGGGTTCCATGCTATCGCCAGAAACATCGAAAGAGCGGTGTGTGCCAACTTTATATTTGTAATCCGGTAATGTAAAAGTAGGCAAATCTTGAATAAAAGCAGGGTTCGCAATCTCTCCGGCATAGCCTGCTTGGGCAGGCACGGGTACATGGACGATGCGTTCATCTTCGGTAGAGTTGGTGACGATTGTCAGCACTCGAAAATCCTGATGAGCTTCTTCACTCATAAACATTGGACCTTCGCCAGTAAATAGATAAACAGGATTCATATTATACAACTCCACAGATTTGCGTATCAATTCAATGGTTACATCTCTTCTGCCTTTCAGAATTTCGCTCAAGCTCTGAGGTAAATACTCCAGATTGATCGCAAACTGCCGACTGGAGCGGACGCGATTGTCCTCGCGCAACTTATCGTGGCATTTAATGAACCTTTGAGTAACGACGCTATTCATTTGGAATACAACATTTTATGAAGGTATTAAACAAATTTAACAATTTTGTTCATAAATTGTGTATTCCTGCCCGATTTTTATTCAAAAAAGTGACATTTGAGGTAGTTCTTGGTGCTACGGTGTTAATGTGTTTTAGTTTTTAAAACGATAATACCATCGTACCTAAACACGATAAATCCTTTAAAAACTATTTACAATCGTAATAAAATCCTCTGCTTTCAAAGAAGCACCACCGACCAAACCACCATCTACATCAGGCTGTTTGAATAAATCTTTTGCATTTGCAGCGTTTACACTGCCTCCATATAAAATTGTAGTCACTTGAGCGAGGTTCTCGCCGTATTGCTTTGCCAATAAATTGCGAATATATAAATGCATTTCCTGCGCTTGCTCGGGCGAAGCGGTCTTACCAGTACCAATGGCCC
>JANRME010000049.1:0-18685 GCA_033761835.1 Saprospiraceae bacterium | reverse complement strand
TGTAAAGGTATAAGATGAGCAAACCCCTGGATTCACTTGCATCCAGTTATTAGCGGCGCGATCCCAGGGCGGCGTAGCGATGCGAATATTCAACATCACAATATTGCCTTCCGCAGGATGATTGGCCATCGAATAAGCACGGAACTGCGGCTCGTCGTTTTTCATCTTCAAATCCCAGAGTTTGAACTTATCCCAATCTGGCTGAAATTCATTCGGCTTCTTACCCATGCGCGGGTGCGAGGTAATATCAATCGTTTTATAATCGCACTCGATCACTGGCACATCAATCTGCACATACCCGCCCGATTCAAATTCCAGATGCTCCCCTTCCGGCAATTTTACTACAAATTCCTTGATAAACGTAGCTACGTTATAATTGGAGACGACTTCGCATTCCCATTTTTTGATACCGAAAATCTCTTCTGGCACCCGAATATGCATATCCTGCCGAACCTTCACCTGGCACGCGAGGCGCTTATGCTCCGCCACTTCCTTGCGCGTGAGGTGGTTCAATTCTGTTGGCAAAACATCACCACCGCCAGCATCCACATGGCATTCGCACATAGCACAAGTACCACCGCCCCCGCAAGCCGAAGGCAAAAAGATGCTTTTGTCGGAAAGTGTAGAGAGCAAGGATGAACCGGGCTTCACTAGGATAGGATTTGCTTCATCGCCATTGATGATGATTTTCACCTCACCTTGCGGCACTAATTTCTGCTTAGCATAAATCAGCATATACGCCAGCAAAAGAATGACCGCACTGAAAACACCTATCGAAAGCAATATATCTGTAATAGCGGATAAAAATATCATAGCGTAAGTAATTGACCGTTAATTTATTATTTCAAACCCATTAAAGCAGCAGTATCAATACCCAGCAAACTCATAAAAGCAATACCCATCAGTCCCGTCAAAATGAACGCCATACCCAGGCCCCGCAGCGGAGCCGGCACATTGGAATATTTCATTTTCTCACGGATGGCAGCCATCACCACAATCGCCAAAAACCAACCGAAACCACTCCCAAAGCCATAAGCCAAAGAGTTGCTAAAATTGTACTCACGGGTAATCATAAAGAGCGACCCCCCAAGAATAGCACAGTTCACGGTAATCAAGGGCAAGAAAATACCTAAAGCATTATACAAAGAAGGAGAGAATTTCTCCACCGCCATTTCTACCAATTGCACCATCGCCGCTATCGTAGAAATAAACAGGATAAAGCGCAGGAAAGTCAAATCAATCCCAAACATACCGCGCTCGCTGAGCAGATATTCATTAATCAGCCAGTTGACTGGAATGGTAATGATCTGAACGAAAATAACGGCAATGCCCAAACCAAAGGCCGTCTTCACTGTCTTAGATACCGCCAGAAAAGAACACATACCTATAAAATAGGACAAAACCATGTTCTCAATAAAGGCTGATTTTATAAAAACATTTAAAGCTTCCATATCTTTTGATTGCTAATTGTCAATTGATTATTCATTACATCACTATATCACTGCATATTTAAGAGGCATCCACCAATTTCGGGTTCATGGAGCGTTGAATCCAGATAATAATACCAATCAGGAATAGCGCAGAAGCTGGCAATACCATCAAACCATTGCTGGTGTACCAGCCAAACCAACTACCTTCTGCAGCCGTATTAATCCAGAATTCATTGGTCGGGCCAATAATTTTCATTTCAATCGCGCTACCTGCAAACAAAGAGCCTTTGCCAAACAATTCCCGGATAACCGAGAGCATGACTAAAATAGCGCCATAGCCCAAGCCATTGCCAATGCCATCGAGGAAAGAGCGCCAGGGTTTGTTTGCCATCGCATACGCTTCAAGGCGACCCATGACGATGCAATTGGTAATGATCAGGCCGATGAATACGGAGAGCTGTTTCCAAATCGGGAATACCGTTGCCTTCAGGATTAATTCTACTACCGTTACAAGGGTTGCAATGATGACCAATTGCACGATCATACGCACCTGCTTGGGGATATAACTGCGCACCATTGAGGTAGCAAGGTTGGAGAAGCCCGTTACCAGCGTCACGGATATTGCCATAACGATGGACGGATAGACTTGCGTAGTAACCGCTAGCGCCGAGCAAATGCCCAATACTTGCACTGTAACTGGGTTGTCGTCGTTCAAGGGGTCAACGAGCAATTTTCGCTCTTTTTTACCCCATATTGGCTCTTTTTCTTTTATGGGAGCAGTTTGAACTGTCGTCTCTGCCATGGTATAATTTCGTTTAAAGTATGATCGAAATTGGGTATTATTTCATGCTTGTTGCCTTATTCTTTTCGATATAAGGCTTGTAATAATTTAATCCACGCTTCATCATTTCCGAAACGCCAACACTGGTAATGGTTGCACCGGAAATTGCATCTACTTCATGCACAGGGTCTTGCGCGCCGCCTTTGCGTACATTGATAGATACCAATTCTCCTTTTTCATTAAAAATCTTTTTATCAAGAAACTGCTTGGGGAAAGATGGATTATCCTTGATTTCTGCGCCCAAGCCAGGTGTTTCTCCTTTATGATCAAAAGCAGCACCTGCCACTGTATTCATATCTTCTTCCAATGCAATATAGCCCCAAATCTCATCCCATAAACCATTACCACGCACAGAGAAAATATAATATTTCTTGCCATCCTTGCCATTAAAGACAAAAAGCGGCAATAGCCGATCTGCTTCCGGTTTTTTCTTTTCTTGTGCTAAGTCCACTTTTTCTGCTTGTACGCCATCTACCACTTCCCCACTCATATTAAGTGTAACCTGCTCCACATTTTCGTCAAAAAACGTCAATACCTCGTCATCACTTATGTCTTTGAGCTTTTTATCCATGCGGGTTTCTACCGCAGCGAGGATAGCTCTTTTGGTAAATACAACCTGATTTTTATCCGCAGCCGGTTTGGTTGCATAAAACATCCCTGCCAGAATGAGCGATGCCAACACGGTCATAACGAGCGTGAACCGAACGATATAGTTAGTAGAATCCACCGGATGATAATTTTAATGATTCAACAATGCGCAAAAACATAAGTTCTTTTTAAACGCTTGCTTTTGCACGTTTTAACCTTCTTCTAATGTTCGCCTGGATGACAAAATGGTCAATTAATGGCGCGAATACATTCATGAACAAAATCGCCAGCATCCATCCTTCCGGGTAAGCCGGGTTGATCACTCGAATAACCAAGCCCAATACCCCAATAAAAAAGCCATAAATCCATTTCCCGCGAGTGGTCGAAGCCGCCGTCACAGGATCGGTTGCCATAAATGCCATCGCAAACAAGAAACTTCCCATATAAAAATGATAGTACCAAGGTACTTCCATAAATGGACTCCATCCCCAAGCATTAAAAATCAAGCCCATGGTGATAAGTCCCAGCACCATTGAAACCATGACACGCCAACTGGCAATATTGATAAAAATCAAATACAATGCGCCGAGGATGATAAAAGGCTTGCTGGTCTCACCGATAGAACCCGGAATCGTACCCCACCACATTTCGGCAGGCGTGTATCTGCTTGAAATAGCTTCCCAGCCGCCGGCAGCACCCAATGAAAGCGGCGTGGCACCGCTGTATCCATCAATAGCTGCAAGCCCTCCTTCTCCAAAAGAGGTCCAACCAAAACCTTTGAAAATCCAATCAAATAAGTGGTGTGCCCAGCCATACGTATCGCTGATGTACTGACCATTTACTTTTTCAATGCCGGAAACCCATACTTCATCACCAGAGATATAAGTCGGATAAGCAAAAAACACAAACACCCGTGCCAACAATGCAATATTCAGAATATTCATACCCGTACCACCGAAAGCCTCTTTGCCAATAATAACGGCGAAAGCGATGGAAAGTGTCAAAATCCAGAGTGGAATATCCGGCGGCATAATCAGTGGAATCAAGGCTCCTGACACCAAGAAGCCTTCTTCTACAGCGTGCTTTCTTTTAAAAGCATAAAAGAATTCAATCCCCAGACCTACCGCGTGCGTCACTACCCAAATCGGCAGCAGTTGAATAAAACCATACACCAGCTTGAGGTGAAAACCCGCAAAAAACTCGGTGTATTGCCCAATTGCTACAAAGTGCTGATGGCCAATGTTGTACGTTCCGAAAATATAACACAATTGCATGGCTATTACCACCTGCACCATGGTTCGTTTGAGATCCATTCCATCGCGCACGTGTACCCCGTTATGCGTCACTTCATTCGGCGTGAAAGCAAAAGTGAAAAAAGCATCATAAGCCGTATGGGCAATCGTGCCTTTTTTCGGCTCTAATCTTTTAAAAAGATCAAGAATTGTCTGTTTCATATTATAATTTCTCAACAACTAAGGTCTTATCAATACTTGATTGACGATCATCAATTATCAATTAAAATCAGCTTTCTGCGTGCACAGCGTCGAGTCCTTCGCGCAAAATTTCCTGCAAAGGTTGCTTGGATGTGCAAACAAATTCACATAATGCCACGTCTTCCTCGCTCAATTCATGGATACCCAATCCTTCCATCTTTTCGAAATCATTGGCAAGAATGGCCTTGAACAAATGCTGCGGATAAATGTCCATCGGCAATACGGCTTCATACTGCCCCGTTACCACAAAAGCACGTTCTTCACCGTTGGTATTTGTATTCGCTTTAAATTGGATATTTGGAAATAAAAAACTTGGTAACGCAGGAGAAACACTCGGCACTAGGCGCGGCGTCAGCCAACCAAATAACACATAATCATCACCCTCTTCAATTACCGTGATTTGGTCATCATGGAAATTCAAAAAATCGGCTTCGCTTTTCGTTTTGCCCGACAATACATCACCGGAAATCAGTCGCACATGGTCATTCTTCAAATTATTTTTAACCAATTCCCCGATATTTGCACCCAGATATGTACGCACATATACGGGCTGCTTGAGTTCAGCACCGGTGAGTACCACTACCCGCTCCGCATTGAAACGACGCTCGGTAAAGAGAGCGCCCAGCGTAATCACATCTTGCACATTCAATACCCAAACTTTATCCTGTGGTCTGATCGGATTGATATGATGAATTTGAATTCCCACATTCCCTACCGGATGCTTGCCATTAAACCAATATTGCTCCACGCCTTCCGCTTTGGTGAATACAGTAGAGGGTGCTTTCTCGCCACGAGCATCCAAACCAAGGTAAATCCTGCCTGGAGTGAGTTTACTCAATACATCCAAGCCTTTTTGAAAATGATTGCCCCTGCCTTCAACAACAAAGTTCAAATCTGGCGCTAAAGGCGCAGAATCGAAAGTAGAAATAAAAATATCCCTCGGCACATCTTTCAAACCGGGCACTACATCAAAAGGGCGCTGTGTCAGCAAAGGCCAAGCACCATATTCCGCCAAAAAATTAACCAATTCTTCCCGCGAGCTACCATCCAAATTGAATGCCGGCACTTCGCGGTATTGCATATTTTTGTCGGCCAGAATAACCACCTCTTTGATAGCGCGTTTTTCAGCACGATTTACCGCCACTATTTCGCCGCTTACCGGCGCTACATACTTGATTTCTGGGTATCTTTTATCATAAAACAACACATCACCTGCCTTCACTTGCTGCCTAGGCTCTACTTCTACCTTAGGAATAGGTGACATCCCATGAAAATTGCGCGGTTGTAATGCAAAAGTATTGGCTTGAACAGATGAATCGATTGTTTTAATTGCTTCACCTTCCAATTTAATATCAAACCCGCGTTGCGTTCTAATCACCGTATGCCCCTCTGTGTAAGCAGGCGCTTTTGGGGCGAGTAGTTCATTCAGGCGAGGAAAAATAGAAAAATTCGTTCCGGTTTTATCCGCGCCAACCCGCTTGGCTTCTATTGCCAAGAGGTTGTCAGACACTTGTACGATCAATCCTAAGAACAGGATAACGGCAATAGCCAAAATACCGTAAACGAAGTAATTAGAACTGCCTCCTGTGGATTGAGCCAATAAGGTACCCAAAGGAAGTAATAATAAGAACAGCAAGTAAAATACTCGGTTTTTCATTCTATTTAGCGCTTAAATCTCTGTATTCTGATTATCAGAAAGTACTAAAAATCTGGCTTTTTGAAAGCACCGCAAATATATAAAGCTTTTGATTTGTAGTGTAAAGACACTTGCGCAAAGTTCGCTTTAAAATTCTATTTAGATTGATTCCAAATAGAATCAATGTTAAAACAACTATAACTACAGCAAAATGGATTTCAAGCACTTGAATCTGATTCGTTTTTAACCAAACTTCGTTTCCATCGAAGAAAAGCAATCGCGGCGATGATGGTGTAAGCGAACATGAGTAAAGCAAAAAGATAAGCCTGCCTCGAAGCAAAAAGGTAAGTACCCACAGCATCTATTACCACCCAGTACAGCCAGTTTTCCAGCCTCTTTTGTAATAATAGAAAAGTAGCAATAATAGAAAATATGGTCACCAAAGCATCTAAGTAGGTAGCTGCCGCAGGCGTGTATTCATCAAAAAAATAGCCGAAAAAGAAGGATAAAAAAGTGCCTACTGCAATAATATGAACATGATGCACCCACCATAGCCGCGTTATGGGCAGCGTTTTTTCTTGTTTATTGGCAAATTTCCAACGATACAAACCTACAAAGCCCATTACGACATAAAATATTTGCAGCAGTGCATCCAACCAAAGATTATAAAATACAAATGACGCATACGCCCACAAAGAACAACTCAGAATGCCCCACACCCAGCACCAGGGATTCTCACGCGCTGCCAGCACCACGTACACGATTGCAGTTAGAATCGCCACCCAATCCACCCAACTGAAAGCGGCGGCCTCTGTCAGCATTTGCGATAGCAAAGAATCAGGCATGACGTGGGTTTAAAGCAAACTATTCAATTTATAAAAAACTATTGTATATCGGGAATTGGCAATAATATACCTCCAAATAACAAATACGCCCAAAGCAAGGTCCAAAAAATATTAAAAACCTGCGCTCCAATAAATGCCAAGGCCGGACGACCACCTTGTATTTTGACCAAATCGGAGAACCGAGCTTCCAAGCCAATCCCCACGAAAGCCATCGCAAACCACAGTGTTTGCAAGCTTTTCAGAAAACCACCCACTTGCTTTACGGTATCTGTCGGAATTAAAAAAGAGAATAAGATAGATGCAGCAATGAATCCTAAGACAAACTTGGGAAAGCGCTCCCACACTACTTTCAGGCTTGGCTTCTCGCCGTTCAATGCTTGCTCAGGATTTTTTCTCAACACCCACCAGGTCGCAATAAAAAAAGCCGCCACGCCGATCAACACATTTTGAGAAAATTTTACAATCACGCCCGCTTTGGTCGCTGCGCCACCCACCAATTCTGCTGCCGCCGTCACCGACGCCGTTGTATCCAGCGTACCACCTAGCCAAGCGCCGCCTACCAGTTCAGGAATACCGAAAGCTTTGATCGCCCAGGGTTGCAAAATCAACATTGGAATTGCGACCAACAACACCAATGCCGTCACATAAGATAATTTCTTTTTATCCCCTTGAATCGCGCCCGCCGCTACAATCGCTGCCGACACACCGCAAATAGAAACCGCCGACGCCAGAATGACGCCAAATTCATCGTCTACTTTTAATCGCCGCGACAGCCACAAAGAGAAAAACCAAACCACGCTCACTACCGCCACCGCTTGAAATATACCTGGTACGCCAGCTTGAATAATATCATTAAATAACACGCCAGCGCCCAGAATTACCAAGCCCGTTTTGATAAAAAATTCCGAACGCGCTGCTTCTTTCAGCCAATCGGGAATGTCCAAAAGATTGCTCAAAGCCAAGCCCATCAACAGTCCAAAGATTACATATTCCAAGCCATAATAATTAATGCCTTTATTCCCAGCAATCACGAGTGAAAGAATCCCCAAAATGAAGATCGCTCCAAAACCGAGCAAGTATTTCCGAAGGCTGCCACCAGAAAGCCATACAGCAATCGCAGATAACACCGCAAAAACAATTCCTGCCAAAGCAATCAATAATAAATTATTGGCAATTAGCACTTTAGAAAACAAATCATCAGAATTTGCCCATTTAAAAACAGGCGCAGCAAACTTAAAATCTGGCGCGATCCATGCCCAGGCAAGCGTAGTCAAAATCAGCACACCGGCAATCAACACCGCCCAAATATCTTCCGATAAGCCTACCCAAAAAGAACCCGATTGGCTTTGTTCTATAGCGTCCGACCTGTTTTCAATAGCTTTCGATTCCTTACTCATCTTTTTTGGCTGTCAAAATAAACAACCTGATCGGTTTTGCGCTCATCGAATCTCATTTTTCTGAAAGCGCATTTATTTTTAGTGTTTTTTCGATAAAAAGAGCTTGTGAGATCAGAAAATCCATTGTAAATTGGGAGTTGTTTTACCAAAAATGCGGCAATAGCTCAGTTGGTAGAGCACTAGCTTCCCAAGCTGGGGGTCGCGAGTTCGAGTCTCGTTTACCGCTCCTCGGAAGATGTGGCGCATTTACAAAATGTGCCATATCTTTATTTCTAATTTTTTAAAATATTACCCGACTTATGAAAAAAATGGCAATTGGCGGCCTCTTGCTACTGATCATTATGAGTAGTGCATCCGCACAAAAAAAGACGAAAAAAATTGATCTAGAAAAAGCCAAAACCGAGGTGTGGCAAGCGGAACTGGATTTCTCTGCGTTAGCTGGCAGAGAAGGCCTTGCAACTGCATTCTATACCAATGCAGCCGAGGACGCCGTCATCAATCGCGGTGGCACGGTCATCAAAGGGCGCGATGCGATCAAAGCCTTTTATGACAAGGAGAATTACAAAGCCGCTAAATTGGTGTGGGCGCCTGACTTTGTGGATGTAGCTGCTTCGGGCGATCTGGCTTATACTTATGGGAAGTTTACTTTCACTGGGATAGGGGTGGATGGCAAGGAATTAAAGTCAGAAGGCATCTTCCACAGCGTTTGGAAAAAACAGAAGGATGGAAGCTGGAAATTCGTTTACGATTAAACCTTAAAAATCAACGAGCAGCGCCTGACCCTTGCAGATGCTGCTCGTTGCATATTTTTTACTCCTTGAAATTTGTTTTGTATCAAGCTGCTTTCTTCAGCGATTTGATTTCTTTTTTGGCAATTTTAAAAGCCTTTTTCAAGCTCTTCCGCTCTGCTTTGGAAGCTTGCAATTGTTTTGCTAATTCTTCCAGATTTTCTTTTTTCTTCTTTTTTGCCTTTTTAAAAGCTTTTTTTAGTGCTTTCAACTTTTCGGCAACTTCTTTTGCCTGTTGACGCAGCTTTTTAGCGTTCTTTTTCAATTGCTTAAACTGCCGATTGGGCGTTTCTTTTTGCGCTTCCGATGTTTCCGGCACGAGTTCTTGCACGCCATTATCCTGAATAATTTCATCGCGTACCGGCTTCATCATCTTTTTTTTGTTTTCTTCTTTCATTACAAAATTTACCTTTGATTAAAGTTAAGTTAACATTGAATTAACACAAAGGTAAGCATAAAGAAGTTTTGAGGCAACCTCCGATGAAAAATTTAATATTGGAAGTAGCTCCGAATGGCATTCGGAGTTATTTCAATTCTGCAGGTATCACGCGCACGTACATTGGCTTGCGGTCGCGCAAAATGCTTAATTGTGCTGGTTTTCCAATGCTATTCTCATTGAGCAATTTATGCAGATCGTCAATGCTATCAACTGGTTTCTCATTAAAAGCAACGATAATATCATTTGCGCGCAACTCAATATTGTACGCCGAGGTATCGGGTTCTACGCTTTGAATCAAAATGCCTGATTTTACAGATAGTTTCAATGTTTGCGTCCAGGGTTGATTGAGTGGCACAACTTGTCCTGCTATTCCAATAAAACCGCGCTTCACTTTGCCATCCATAATAAGTTTACCTACTACGTATTTCGCTAAATTAGAGGCAACTGCAAAGCATAAGCCTTGTGCTGGAAGAATTACCGCTGTATTCACGCCGATTACTTCGCCATTTGAATTTACTAAAGGCCCGCCAGAATTTCCAGGATTTAAAGCAGCATCGGTTTGGATCACATCATCAATCAATCGACCACTTTCTGATCGCAGGGTACGCCCCAAAGCGCTCACCACGCCCGCCGTCAGTGAATATTGAAAACCATAAGGATTACCAATAGCAATCGCCACTTGCCCAACTTGCAGTCGGTCAGAATCGCCAAAACCAATGGTAGAAAGCATTTCGGCATTTACTTGCACTACCGCCAAATCGGTTGCAGGGTCGTCGCCGATCAATCTTGCGGGTAGCAATCGTCCATCTTGTAAGTTCACTTCTATTTTATTCGCACCATTTACCACGTGGCTATTGGTAACGATAAAACCATCGGTGGAGATGATAAATCCAGAACCTGCGCCGCCGCTACCGCGCTGTGGGCGGCCATTGTGGCTTGGGCGAGTCGTTTTGGTCACGCGAATTTGCACAACGGCATCGCTCACTTTGCGCGCTACTTGCACCACTGTGCGCGAGTAAGCATCGAGCAATTCATCATCTTTATGCGGATTCGGAAGCAAGCGTTCTTCCGACAAGTCGAGTTCATTTGAAAGGAATTGTTTCATGGTCAATTTTTTAGAAGTCAGAAGCGAAAAGTCAGAGCAGGGAGTGTCCATTGCTCCTTTCCAATGCTGTAAGAAAAGCTTGACTACAATTGTACCAATTTAAAAAAGAAGCCATTTTGACAGAAGAAAATTGAAAAAGAAGAAAAATTGGCAGAAAAAATAAAGCCTTCAAAGATTGTGAAAAATCTCTGAAGGCTTCGAGTCACTTGACCTCTCGGTTACTTCGTCTCTTAATTCCCTCCCAAAATCAAAGGCAAACCGTCTTTTCCGCTGCCCACGATAATGATCTTGGAATTAGGAGAATTGGCCAATTGAAGCGTTGCTTCGATCCCTTTATCCTTCAGAATATTTTCGGATAAGCTGGCGCTCAATATCTGATTGGCTTTGGCTTTGGCTTCGGCCTCGATGATGCGGCCTTCGGCCTCTTTGCGCGCCTGCTGGAGTACGTAGTCGTATCTCAGGTTCGATTGTTCTGCCTGAATTTTTTCTTCTATGGCGGTACGCACTTTCTCTGGTAACTGAATATTGCGAATAAGCAAGGCTCTCAAATCAACGTAGTTTTTTATCAGCGTTTGTTCTAAATCTTTTTGGATGAGTTGTTGCACCTCGTCGCGTTTGGTAGAATATAATTCCTCCGGCTGATAACGACCGATAATCTTGCGAACCGAAGAACGCACCTCCGGGCGCACCAACAGATCAATATAGACCTTATCCCTGCCAAATTTTTCATTTAAAAAACCTATTTTATCGTAAGTCGGGTTTACCCGGACGGTCACATCTATCTTAATATTCAAACCATTGCTGGAAAGCACATCCATCGAGTCTTCCAGCGTTTGTTCGCGCACGTTATACACATACATCGTATTCCATGGAGCGATCACATGAAATCCCGGGGTATAAACTTCTTCCTTGTTGAGCCCGCCGCCAAAGCGTTCAAACAAAACGCCGCGCTCCCCGGCATCAATCGTCAGAAACGTTGCGTTTGAAAAGATAAGGACGATGATTAAGACAATAAAAACGATAACGCCAGTAGTGATTAATTTTCCCTGTTTCATTTTATTATTTCATTTTGATGAATCGGCTTATGTTGCAAACAACTGATTTTCAAATCTGTTGTAAACCCCATTGAGTATCTACCATTTAAATTAAGTCTAAAGTTATCAACAAGCTATCAAAAAAGCGAAATTTTTCGACCACTCTTTAATTTGATAAAACCAATGCCGCCAAATGAGAGGTAGAAATTTTTGTGTACATTAGCGCATTCCATTAAAATTACTTGAATCATTATGAAAAGAACATTCTTTGCATTTGTAATTCTTGCGTTTATTGTTGCTTGTGGCAATTCCGGCACTGATAAGACCGCCGATTCATCAACTTCTTCTTCTACTGCTCCTGCAACCGCTGCTGCCGACGGCCCTGATGGTGAAAAAGTTTACAAACAATACTGTGTCACCTGTCATGGTGTGTATGGGGATATGGCGGCCAGTGGTGCTTTTGACCTTACCACTTCCAAGTTGACAGAAGAAGAGCGGATAGCCGTAATAACAAATGGACGAGAAGGAACCGTTATGGTTAGTTTTAAAAGCATCCTTGATGAAACAAAAATCAAGGCAGTTGCCCAATATATCGTGAAGTTGAGAAAGTAAAATTTGTATGATGCTGTGATGGTGCTTTGGTTGAATTCAATTCTTACCAAGCGGTTCAACTAAAACACCCTCCTACTATAGTACCAAATAAAACATCGCACCAAAACATTGCAGTGCCATGAAAACCTACCATGTGCTGGGTTTGATGTCGGGTAGCTCGCTGGATGGATTGGATATTGCCTTTTGCGAATTCGAATTCAATCAGCAGCAGCTTCAGTCCTGGCGAATCCTTCATGCCGAAACAATGCCGCTTTCGGAAGAATGGCAGCAAAAGCTGAAAATACTTCCCCAGGTTTCCGGCAAGGAACTTATGCTGGCACACACAGAATTTGGGCATTACGTGGGCGACTTAGTCAATCAGTTTTTAAAACAATACCCGCAGGCACCTGATTTTATTGCTTCGCACGGGCATACCATTTTCCATTTCCCCAACGAAAAAATGACCTTGCAAATTGGCGATGGCGCTGCAATTGCTGCCATCACAGGCTATCCGGTTATTTCTGATTTAAGGTCAATGGACGTAGCCTTAGGCGGTCAAGGTGCTCCGGTAGCACCTATTGCGGATCACTATCTATTGAATGGGTATGATTTTTACCTGAACCTTGGCGGAATTTCAAATGTGACCTGCCATGTGAACGATAAATACATTGCTTTTGACATCGGTGGGGCCAATCAAATACTCAATGCGCTTGCACAAAAACTAGACCTGCCTTTTGATATTGGTGGCGTCATCGCTGCCTCGGGTACGCTGAATGTAGAACTCCTGACGCAAGCGAACGCTTTGCCTTATTATCAGCAGCCTTATCCAAAATCTTTAGGAAATGACTGGGTGCAAGAACAACTGATCCCCATTTTTCTGAATTTCGATGCCAAAACTTCTGACAAATTGCATACGGCTTGCCTGCATATTGCTTTCCAGGTGGCAAAAAGCATCGGTCAAATCATCGAACACGAGTATTTTAAAAAGGAACAATATCGCCTTTTGGCGACTGGTGGCGGCGCTTTGAATCAATTTTTGATGGATTGTATCCGCAATGCTTGTTCAAAAGTAGCTGATATTGAAATCATTGTGCCGGAGCCAGAGCTTATTGGTTTTAAAGAGGCGGCGCTCATAGCGCTTATGGGGGTGTTGCGCGTAGAGAATTTGCCCAACTGTATTGCTTCGGTCACAGGCGCCTCGCGCGATGCGGTTGGGGGCGCGATTCATCAGGGTTGGCGAAAACAAGTCTGAGCTATTCTTCTTCGCTCTTACCATTTTCAAAATAACCCCGCACTTTTTTGGCAATTGCATCACCAGCAACTAAAGCAACTTCACTAAAGGAGGCTTCCCGCAGTTTTTTCACTGAGCCAAAATGTTGAAGCAATTTATCAGCTGTTTTTTCACCAATGCCAGGAATTTCGGTGAGTTCCGTACCCAGGAAGTTGCGCGAACGCTGGTCGCGATGAAAAGTGATGGCAAAACGGTGTGCTTCGTTGCGCGCTTGCTGAATGAGCTTGAGCGATTCCGATTTTTTATTGATATGGAGTGGCACGGAGTCGCCCGGAAAAAAGATTTCTTCTAATTTTTTGGCAATGCCTATAACGACCATTTTCCCTTCCAAACCCAAGGCACGAATACTGTTCATGGCAGCACTGAGTTGCCCTTTACCGCCATCAATGATGACCAATTGCGGCAACGGCTGCCCTTCATTCAGCAAGCGATGGTAACGGCGATACACGACCTCCTCCATCGAAGCGAAATCGTTCGGGCCTTCCACCGTTTTTACGTTATAATGTCTATAATCTTTTTTGGAGGGCTTGGCATTTTTGAATACCACGCAAGAAGAAACCGGATTTGTACCTTGGATATTGGAGTTGTCAAAGCATTCCAAATGCATTGGCAATTCTTTCATTTGCAAATCTTGCTGTAAGGTACGCAGAATGCGCTCGGC
The DNA here is from genome assembly GCA_033761835.1 of Saprospiraceae bacterium. Taxonomy (GTDB): domain Bacteria; phylum Bacteroidota; class Bacteroidia; order Chitinophagales; family Saprospiraceae; genus JADJNW01. Next base: position 4,546 of record JANRME010000049.1, on the reverse strand, counting down.
GGGTGTTTGCTTGCGGGTTTTGCTAGCTTCATCGCGGCGCTTTTGCAGCATATGGTATTGCACATTTTTTTCTGACAATTCCAGTAGTTTCTTTTTATCGCCAATTTTAGGAACAGTAATTTGCAGTTTTTCCGCAATTTCTACTTCAAAAGGAACAAGGATTTCCGGCGCGAAGCTATCAAAACGCTCTCGCAAAATCGGGATGGCATATTCCAGCAAATCCTTCTCATCATCATCCAGATTCTTCACCAACTCCTGTGTATGAACATGAATCAATGCGCCATTGACCACGCGCAAGTAATTGATGTATGCCTCTTTTTCATCCGAAGCAATCGAGAACACGTCCACATCGCGGATGGTCGTGCTTACTACGGTAGATTTGCTCTGGTAATCTTCAAAAGCAGTGAGCTTATCCTTGAGTTGATGCGCTTTTTCAAATTCCAAGTTCTCTGCGTAATGTTGCATCTGGTTTTTGAAATGCCGAACGACTTCTCCAAAATTCCCTTTTAGAATATTTTTAATTTGATTAATTTTCTCATTATAACTCGCCTCTTCTTCCAAGCCTTCGCAAGGTCCCTGGCAATTTTTTATATGATACTCCAAGCAAATCTTGAATTTTCCAGCGGCAATATTTTCTTCGGTCAAACTCAAATTGCAAGTCCGTAATGGAAAAAGCTGTTTTATTAAATCGAGGATAATTTTCACACGGAACTTGGACGTATAAGGCCCAAAATAGGTTGAGCCATCACGGATGACGCCGCGCGTAATAAAAACCCTGGGGAAGCGCTCATTTTTGATGCAAATGTAAGAGTAGGTCTTGCCATCTTTGAGCATCACATTATAGCGCGGTTGGTGCTGTTTGATAAGTGAACTTTCGAGTAGCAACGCGTCTGATTCGGTTTCGACGATAGTAAACTCCAAACGATGCGCGTGCTTGACCATCGTGCGCGTCTTGAACGGCATATCTTTTCGGTCACCGAAATAAGAAGAAACCCTGTTTTTCAGGTTTTTTGCTTTGCCTACATACAAAATCGCATCTGTTTCATCCATAAAACGATAGACTCCAGGATTGGAGGGCAAGGTGTCCGATATTGTTTTGAAATCTTCCCAAGTCATCTCTACTCGAAATAATTTTATGGCTAAGATAACAAAATAGGGCGCTTGAAGTTGCTTTATGGCAGAGAAGGAGTTTAAAATTTGAGTTTGCTTTTAATGAAAATCGTTTAACTTTATTCCATCTAAAACCGAATGATACTTGCTCCTCTTATGACGCCAGAACAATTGAATACTGAATTTCAACAGATTCGAGTACAATTAAAATCTTACTTACTGAGAATAAGCGCCAGTGCTGTCGATGCAGAAGATTTGGTGCAGGACACCTACTTGCGGGCTTCGGAAAAACTGACAAGCTTTCGAGGAGAGTCATCTTTAAAAACCTGGCTTTTTGCAATTGCCTCTAATCTCGCTAAAGATAATGTGCGCGCTCACAAGCGCTGGACGGAAGATGTGACAGATATAAGCAGAACCGCCGCCTTGTCCAATCCGCAATTCTTTCAGGAAGCCATGCACATCCGCGCTACCTCACCGCAAGGTGATTTTGAGATCAAAGAACATATCGCTTTTTGTTTTACTTGTATTTCCAAATCCTTGCCTTTAGAACAGCAGATTTGCTTGTTACTCAAGGAAGTATACGATTTTAAAGTCAGCGAAATCACAGAAATTATTGGTAAAACAGAAGCTATTGTAAAATATTATTTGCATACAGGCAGGTCGAAAATGGTACACATTTTTGAAGGGCGTTGCGCTTTGATAAATAAAAAAGGTATTTGTCATCAATGTTCGGAACTCAATGGAATATTTAATCCAAAGCAAAAAATACAAGAAGAATTGGTGAAAATTGAAATGGTAAGGGAAGCCGAAAATGCAGACAAAGAGCATTTGTTTGACTTGCGAATGCAAATTGTACAGGGCATTGACCCTTTTGAATCGAATGCCGCAGCGTTACAACTCCATCATTTAGAGCACAATAGAAAAGTAATGGAAATTTTTTTAGAAAAAAGTGCTATTTAGCCTATCGTTTTGAAATGCCCGTTCGTCAGAAGAGAAAACAACATAACACACATCAAAAATTAATTATTTATGACACCACCATCTTCTTCAGCGCAAAACGGCAAAGCCATTACTACCAAAACAACTTTCAGCCGTGAAACTTCGGTATCTATTGACATTCAGGCAGATGCCGCTATTGTTTGGGCTTTGCTCACCAATGCATCGGATTACCCACGCTGGAATACGACGATTATTTCGGTAGAAGGCAATATCGTTTTGGGCGAAAAAATTAAGCTAAAATCTAAGCTCGACCCCAAGCGAACCTTTACATTGAAAGTGAAAGCAGTAGAACCAGGAAAACAGTTGATTTGGGGCGATAGTCAGGGTAATCGGGTTTATTCTTTGATGAACAAAGAAAATGACATAATTACTTTTTCCATGCAAGAGAAAATTGGCGGACTCATGTTTCCGCTTTACGCAAAATTCATTCCGCCTTTTGACCAGTCCTTTGAGCAATTTGCTGCAGATTTGAAAAAAGAAGCAGAATCCATTATGAAGACGAAATAAGCTGAAAAGAAAAACGAATTGAATCATCCTGATTGTATCAGGATGATTCGTGTTTATTGTTTATTTTTATGCTTGCTTCACTACCTGCACATTCAAGCTCAAACGTACATCATTACTTACTACTACTGCTCCGGCTTCGGTTACGGCATCCCATCTCAGGTTGAATTCTTTTCGATTGATGACACCTGTGATTTCAAAACCAGCTTTGTGTTGGCCATAAGGGTCAACCGCTTCGCCTAAAAATTGCACATCCAACTCCATGGGTTTGGTTACATCACGGATCGTTAAATCACCGAGCATTTTGTAATGTTCCTCATCTACTTTAGTCACTTGAGTAGATTTGAATGATAAATACGGGAACTGCTCTGCATTAAAAAAATCATCGCTTTTCAAATGTGTATCGCGCTGAGCTTGATTTGTGTCCACGCTATCAACTTTCGCTTTGAATTCGGCTTCCGCATTTGCCCAATCGTCACCCTCTGTGGAGATGCTTCCTTCAAATTCACGGAAATAACCGGTCACCGTGCTGATTACCAAGTGTTTAATCTTGAAGCTTACTTCGGAGTGGGTTGGGTCAATTGCCCATTTGGTTGTCACTGCTGCTGTTGTCATGATGTATGCTATTTTTTTTAATAAGAAATTAAGTTTCAGAATTTTAATGTTTAAACATTAATGTTACGGCAGAGTTTAATCCAAATTGTTAAAACTTTGTTAAAACAAAATACCAAAGATCAAGAAAACTATTTAAGCTGTTCGAGGCGAATTTTTCCTTCTCCTTCCAGGATAAGTGCCTCTTTTTTCACTTTGAAAGTAGCCATTTTGGAAAGCGTTGCCGTGATTTGCATAGCAAATTCGCTGTCGCAGCAAGCTTTGGTACAGGCGAGCGGTTGGATACTTATTTTACCGGGAGCGCTTACTTCGTAGCCTCCGAAACAGTTGTTAATGTCCAATTTGATGCCAAGCGATTTTTCATCGCGGAACTCCAAAATGTAATCTTTGGTGGGTAACTGTGAACTGGTGGCGTTGGCTTGCCTAAGCTCGATTACTTTCCATCGGGTATTGGAGAGCTTGACGCCGTCATTATTGCATTTGGAGGCGCTTAGCAAAACAAACAAACACATGAAGTAGGCAACTATTTTCATAGAAATGATTTTTGGTTTTGACACTCCAAAATAAGCTTTTGTAGAAATACTTCCTTACAAAAAGGTTTAATTTATTTGCAAATAATTGTTATACTAATTATATTTGTACAGACTAATTGAACAAAGCGTGACCGAATTTTCACTACTCAAAAAAACAAAGGGCGCGGCGGATTTGCCGGGCTTTGTGCTCGAACGCGCATCCCGGCGCATGAAGCAATACTTTCAAGAACAATTGCAACAAGCGGGTTGCGGGATCACAATTGACCAGTGGGTCATTTTGCAAGAGCTTGAAAAACAGGATGGATTAAGTCAATTGGAAATCGCCAAAGCGACCTTTAAAGACGCACCAACGGTAACGCGTATCATTGATTTGCTTTGTGAAAAAGGACTCACACGCCGTATCACCGACGAGGAAGATCGTCGCCGATTTCAGATTGAATTGACAGAAGCCGGGCGAAACAAAATTGCTGAAGCGCTTCCGGTTATCGAACAAGCTCGTGAGAAAGCCTGGCAAGGATTTGATGAAGAGAGGTTGGACGCCTTGATGCACATGCTAAATGAAGTATTTGAGAATTTGAAATAATGTGTTATATGATGTTTTAGCATTATAGCATCAATGTTGGTTTCTATTTAAAGATTAAACCCCGTGTCGTGCGTATTAAAGTTTAAGCAAACGAAGCGAAAGAAAGATACGTTAAAAGAGTTCATTGACATATTAGACAAAACAAATTCCTACCAATGAAAGCGCATACTCAGCAAACCCGCTTGGAGGCTATACGATTATATGC
>JANRME010000048.1:0-4018 GCA_033761835.1 Saprospiraceae bacterium | reverse complement strand
TTGCAACAAAAAGATAGACAGGCTATTGCGCTTTTATACGATCGCTATGCCCCTACTTTGTATGGTATTGTTTTGCGAATTGTAAAAAGCAGGGAATCAGCCGAAGATATTATCCAGGAAACTTTTGTAAAAGCCTGGCAAAATGGATCGAACTTTGATACATCGAAAGGCACTTTATTTACTTGGCTGTTGAATATTGCACGCAACACCGCGATTGACAAGAAGCGCTCTGTTTATTTTAGGCAACAGGAAAAAACGCAAGCAATTGATGGTGAACTGTATAATGCGCCTTCGCTTAGCGAACAACCCAATCCTGATCTTATCGGGCTAGATGCAATGGTCAATGGCTTGGAAGAAAAGCATCGAATTCTTATAGAACTTATTTATTTTCAAGGATTTACACATACAGAAGTGACCGAACAACTCCATATTCCGCTGGGTACGATAAAAACCAGGCTTAGAATTGCATTGCGCGAGTTGCGGAAATTATTTGAAGAGCAAAATGTTACCTTAGGGTTGATGTTAATTTGCAATTGGCTGATGAATTAAATTGATTTCATAACTTTTAGGATTTGATTTCCAATAGGATGTAGTCAAATATTATGGACAAAGAGCGATTTTTGACATCTGGATTGATCGAGCAGTATGTGCTTGGGCTGACAACTCCCGAAGAAACAGAGGAGGTGGAGCGTTATGTAGAGGCTTTTCCTGAAATCCAGGCTGAAATTGATGCCCTTCGGAAATCCATTGAGCGATATGCGGAACAATATGCCATTCACCCGCCCGACCAGTTGAAACGAAAAATTCTTTCTGAAATAGAAACTGCGCAAAATCCTAAAAGTCAGCAATATACACCTTCTAAAAATCCGATTGACAAGCCTTTACGAAGGCTTCGCTTGCAAATGTCAGTCGTTATGCTGGCGGCTATCGCAGCTACTGTTTGGTCTTTTTGGCACCAAAACCAATTAAAAGGAGCTTATCAAGAGCTTGCAAGCCAATTTACAACGCTGCAAAATGATTGCGATGAATTACGTCGGCAATACACATCAGATCAAGAAGTGATCGCTTTTGTTAAACATACCGATACAAAAGTTGTCCATTTGCACGGAACAGCGATTGACCCAGAGGCACACGTAATTGTCTATTGGAATACCTATACGCACGAAGCCTACCTCAGTATGGTTAATATGCAAGCACTACCGGAAGGCAAGCAGTATCAAATTTGGGCTGATGTGGATGGTGTAATGATTGAATCGGCACTTTTGGCGAAGGATGTCACAGAATGGCATCCCATCAAAGTAATAGATCGGGCCGAAAGCCTCAATATTACGATTGAGCCCTTGGGCGGTAGCGAGCATCCGACCGTAACATTGCTGGTAGCCAATGGCAAAGTATGATATAATGCTCAGAAATCTTGTGTTTCGGACGTTTTCAGATCGATGATCACACGCCTTGAAAAAATTATTTAAAAAATTACGCTAAAAATTAGGTGCAAAAAAAGATTTTCCTCATCTTAGCACTGCCCTCATGAACTATCGTCCTGATAAAGTAAACCGTTATTGTACAAAATCAAAAAACTGCACATCATGTTAGTTCTTTACATTGCTTTGGGCGCCTTCTTTGTAGGCGGTGGATTGATTTTCGCATCTGATTATCTGATTCAACGCAACAAAAAACAAGCCTTCCGTAGAGGATAATACTCCTCCCCCCAACCCCGAGAATACCAATCAAAACAAGCCCCAGATAGTTTTTCTACAACAACATCCCTCTGAACATATTTTAAGCGACTATTTATCTCCAATACTTTTGAATCTACTATAAACACTATACTTTACCCTGTTATACCAAAAAAATGTGCTGTATTATTGCATATTTTAATGGTTCATTGTATCATTTATTCCCAAAAACTACTTTAAGGCATTATATTATATTCAGCTAAATGACTGAGAGGTTATCTTTATGTCTTTTTGTAATGTTGCAAAAAGATAAAATAATTTGTAGTTCTTTTTTCAGATGTTCCCCCTGCATCTGATTCTATTATATTGGCTGAAAGCCAAGGGCGGGAAAATTACACATAAATAGGCTTTCGCAAAACGAAGGACCGACCTGGTGCAAGAATGAGTTAGTGAGAAACTGTTGGCTGTAGGAAAGAGAGAGCTCCTCAGCCAACAATGTTTTGCAAAAAAAAAACGTGTGGCGCATTTTAGAATGTGCTACACGTTTTTTTTATATAATACGCAGATTGTCAATTTCTTTAAAAGAAAATAATTCTATATATTTATATCTGTTTAGTCCAGTTTTAATACTTCCAGGAAAGCTTTTTGTGGCACTTCCACCGAACCGATTTGGCGCATTTTCTTCTTCCCTTCTTTTTGTTTTTCCAAGAGTTTCCGCTTTCTTGAAATATCACCACCATAGCACTTCGCGGTTACGTCCTTGCGTAAAGCCGAGATTGTTTCTCTCGCAATAATTTTAGCGCCGATAGAGGCCTGGATTGCAATAACAAACTGTTGGCGAGGCAATAAATCTTTAAGTTTTTTACAAATTTTTCGACCGAAAGATTCTGCTTTGGTGCGATGCACCAGCGCCGACAGCGCATCCACGGGCTCACCGTTGAGGCGGATATCCATTTTTACCAAATCGGATTGGCGATAATCCACTGGTTGGTAATCGAATGAGGCATAACCGCGCGAAATGGACTTAAGGCGATCATAAAAATCAAATACAATTTCTGCCAAAGGCAACTCGAAAGTTAACTCAACTCGATCTTCGGTCAAATAATGCTGGCGCGTTAAGATGCCTCGTTTCTCCATGCACAGCGTCATGATTGCACCAATATACTCTGGTTTTGTGATGATTTGTGCCTGAATATAAGGCTCCTCCACATAATCAAGCGCACTCGCATCAGGCAGGTCAGAAGGCGTACGAATCGTGAGTTTTTCGCCTTTCGTGGTAAAGGCAAAATAAGAGACGTTAGGGATAGTCGTAATCACATCCTGGTTGAATTCACGTGCCAGGCGTTCCTGAATAATTTCAAGATGCAACATTCCCAAGAAGCCGCAACGGAAGCCAAACCCAAGCGCAGCAGAGGTTTCCGGCTCAAAAATAAGCGAAGCGTCGTTGAGTTGTAGTTTTTCCAAACTATCCCGCAAATCCTCAAAATCATCATTGTCAATCGGGAAAATCCCTGCAAATACCATCGGTTTTACGTCTTCAAATCCCTTGACCCCTTCCGAGCAAGGGCGCTGCACATGCGTGACGGTGTCCCCCACTTTTATTTCTTTCGATATTTTGACACCGGTAATGATGTATCCAACATTCCCTGCGGATAACTCTTCTTTGGCAAGATAATCCAATTGCAAAATACCGATTTCATCCGTTTCATATACTTTCTCAGGATTATTATGGAAGAACCGCACCTTGTCACCTTTGCGCAATGTGCCGTTCATAATACGAATATTAGCAATGACACCTCTGAATGAGTTGAAAATCGAATCAAAAATAAGCGCTTGCAACGGCGCTTCCGGATCACCTTTAGGTGCTGGAATGCGCTGCACGATTGCTTCCAGAATATCCATCACGCCTTGCCCTGTTTTGCCACTGGCTAAGAGGATTTCTTCTTTTTTGCAACCAATCAAACTAATAATCTGATCCGACACCTCATCAATCATGGCGTTTTCCATGTCAATTTTATTCAAAATCGGAATAATTTCCAGATCATGTTCAATCGCCAAATAAAGGTTGGAAATCGTTTGCGCCTGAATGCCCTGCGTCGCATCTACCAATAACAGGGCGCCTTCGCAAGCAGCAATCGAGCGAGACACCTCGTAAGAAAAATCAACGTGGCCCGGCGTATCAATCATGTTCAATGTATAAATTTGCCCATTAGGGTGCGCATAATACATCTGTATCGCGTGACTCTTGATCGTGATGCCGCGTTCGCGCTCTAAGTCCATGCTGTCTAAGGTCTGCTCCAACAAATTCCGCTTGGATACTGCGTTGGTGTACTCCAGCAGCC
>JANRME010000047.1:0-2085 GCA_033761835.1 Saprospiraceae bacterium | reverse complement strand
TTAGTTTTTATCAGTGCTTACTTGAGGTATCTGCATTACGGGCGTAAGCGAATCGAATTCGACGAACCACTTGCCTTTGATTTTGTGCACAACCGCCATACCTCTGGTTTTGCCGCCGACTTGTTGCCCTTGGATTTTAATATCTGCCTCAGAATCCCAAGTAATAATAGCAACGTCCGCGGTGATGAATTGCACTACTGGGTTTCCATAAGAAAAATGCGGATTAATTTTAAATGGGGTAAATGAATTATTTTACTTCCATGATTTGGCTCATCATCACCATCGGGTCCTGAACACCCCAGCCGGCTTTGATTTTCCCTTTATCGTCAAATTCGTAAATATTTACATCTTTGATTTTAAAGGATTTATTAGTGGCTTTCATATCCATAAAATCATTTTTAAAAGTGCCACTCATCTCTAATTCTACCCAAACCATATTGCCTTCTGCTACAGCACGCAAAACTTTCCAATTCAAATCTGGAAATGCAGCTACAAATTGATTGGCATTTTCACCTACGGCTGTTTTACCTTTTACAGGCTCTGGTCCCATGCTGTAGTCAATATAATCATCAGCGAGTAAATCAATCCATTCTTTTAGATCATGTGATTGATTGTATTTTTCATAGGCTTTTAAAACAACTGCTTTATTTTTTGCAGATGTTTGTGCCTGAATACCAATAGTTAAAAAAGAAGAAACTAGAATAATGCTTAAAATTTTAAGTGTTCTCATTGTAAATGAATTTTTAATTTTTAGTAAATGTTTTTTGTTTGAATTGATATTGCAAATTTATGCCCATCCGCACCCTTGGCGCATCAGTAGATTTTTGTAAAATGGATACGTAGATTTGCGTATTTTTAGGGGGTTTAATTTGAATTGGTATGAAAAAACGCCTCACTTTGCTAATCATCGGAATGGTGGTAGCTTCCTATTTTTCTAAACTCTATGCACAGCAATTGGTTATCGATAGCCTTCGCTTGGTTTTGCAAAAAGAAAAAGATGTTGAAAAGCGGATAGGGCTATACGAAGCGATTACCAAAGAGGTAAAAGAAATGAATTTGGAAGCTGCCAAAAAGTATGTGGACACGCTGGAAACGATGGCGACCCAAGCCAACAGCCTCTTGGGCAAAGCCAAAGTACTCAATCTGCGCGGTACGATTCTGAAAGAAGAAGGACACCTGGAGGAAGCCATGCCTTTGTTTCGACAAGACCTCACCATCCGCCAGCGCCTGAATGACCAAAAGGGAATGGGACAGGCTTACAACAGCATTGGCGCTATCTATGCGGAACAATACAAGCCCGATTCAGCAATTTTTTACTATTTGAAAATGGTATCCATCTACGAAGAACTCAAGGAGTACAGCAATATCGCTTCGGCGTATAGCAATATCGGCAGTTTGTATTCTGACCAAAAAGCGCACGATAAAGCCATCGAATATTTAGAAAAAGCCCTGAAAATCAGATTAGAACATGGTGAAGAAAAAAAGACGATGTACACTTACAATAACTTGGCGGTGGCGTATGGTACCACCGGCACAAAGGAGTCCGTCGAAAAAGCATTGGAATATTCAAAAAAAGGGATTGCGGTCGCTTTAAAATATGACAATAAATTTGTGGCGGGTGTCATCGAAGGCGGCGTTTGTCATTTGCTGAACGAGCAACAACGCTATACAGAAGCGATTCCTTATTGCGAACAATCGGTTCAACGTTTGGAAGAAACGAATCGAATCACCAATCAGGTGTTCCCCCTGGTCAATCTGGCAACGGCGTATAATGCGCTGAATCAGCCAGCCGAAGCGTTGAAATATGCGGAGAAGGGCTATGCGATTATGAGAGAGAAAAATCTGGTGGATCCTTTGGAAGTGTATTATGAAGAATTGGCGAACGCCAATGAGAAATTGGGGAATCACAAGCAAGCGCTGTATTGGTTTAAGCAATTTATGGTGCTCGACGATTCCCTTTTCAAAGCCGACAATGTCAAAAATCTCGCCGATGTCGAAACCAAATACCAAACCGTGCAAAAAGAAAAAGAACTTATTACACAAAAAGCCCAGATTTTCCAACAGCGCACTTGGTTGCTGGCTCTG
>JANRME010000046.1:0-14115 GCA_033761835.1 Saprospiraceae bacterium | reverse complement strand
TACAATTCCACACATAAAAAGAAATTTTAAAGGGTTTAGTAATTTTTGCCTTATTTGTTGGATTAATCAAGATAATGGATATGCTATTCGATATCCTCCAAAACTCAAAAAATTACTAAGGGGGACCGGTTAGAGCCTTGTAAACGCTACTTTCAATTTGATAGCATATTGCGGATGTTTTGTTCCATAAAGTGCTACCCGCGATGGTGTTTCCACGCGATTTAATACTGACAAATATAATATATTAGGCCTTGATCCGTCAATCATTCTTTGAAAATGAGTAGAAATATTCATTTTATAGACCTTGGGTTCGCCGGGTTTACCCTCTTCTGGCATACCGCCATAAGCGGTATTAAAAACGGTTGTACCCTGCCGCAGCAATATGGTTACATCATCGATACTCACGAAGTCGCCATCTTCTTCAGGTCGAATCAAAACAATTTGTGGCACCGGCGTAAAAATATCGAGGTTATCCCCAGGTAATTCGGCTATCCGCACTTCCAGTTCTGCTTTGTTGATCACCACGCCTGTCAGGTTTTTCACAAAAGGGATTTCAAGTTTGGTGGTCACACCGGCCATGCCCTGTAAAAAAATCAAGCTATCACCCAAAGACGTATTGCCCGCATACCGTTCTACGATTGTGCCGGCGGCGTTGTGTTCAAATTGTACAGAACGTGCCCGAAAAGCATTGAATTCAAATTGGTATTGTGCTTTGGAAGTATCTGTTTTTTCGTAATAAAGATAAATTCCAGACCGACTATTCGCCAGGTTAAAACTCAACATTCCCTGATTTACAGTGGTTGGCTGAATATGAATACCTTTGAAATAGCTGATAAATGCGCTATCGCTCTCGTAGAAATTCGTATCCAATTGTATCAACTCCTGCGCAAAAGAAATCGGCAACGGAATGCGTAATTGTGCTGGAATCTTCAAGGTATCTACCTCGCCTGTGGCATAATCAAAGATGGTGATACTATCCAAGCGTGGAACAAACTGTACATTCGCCAAAGGATTAGGATCCGATTGAAAAGAATCATTCGAATAATAACTAAGGTTGTTATCCATATCCTCGGTAAGTCGCTTCACCGAAATGCCGTAAGTTTCTTTAAGGTTGCCATACAAACCGATACTATCATAAGGTAAAACCAGAATAATAGAGTCCACTTTTGCAGCGGCTTCCAGGTCAGGTAAAAAATCGGAGAGCGACAGTTGACCGTAGATTTGTGCCTTTGTTGTGCCAAAGATTGGATCAATCATATTGCCACAAGGGTAAAGGGTAAACGCTTCCGAAGTTTGAAAAACAGGAAAATAGGTAAGAATTGAATCTGTTTTAATGGTCGTCGCGATCACTTCGAGGGTATCTGTAAAACCAACCTCTGCTTTGTCGCCTTCCAAGAGATCAGCGCCAATTTCGGTCGGGTCGGTACAAGCCACCATTAAAGTCAAAACCATCACTACAGCACAGGAGAACCAAACAAGCTGCTTCATGCCATTTTTAAATTTAAAAGTCTTTAAAGAATGTGTAATTCCGTGCAATGTACAGAAGAGGGAAGAACAAGCCCATAAAGAGGTTTGTTCTTGCAGTTTTTTTGATAAAAATAACAAGAATAAAGGCGCAAGCTATTATAATTTATTCCGAAACCTTTTCCTCCAACAGCACATTATAAAACTCCACGTAAGCTTGGAGGTAATCCTCTTTTACAAAAGGAAGTAAAGGTTTATCTGCTTCAGCTAATTCGTTCTGAACGGATTCACTCAATGTTTCGCTGCCTTGTATCACCGCATCGGAGTAGCTGATCGCGCCTCGGTGTAGAGTCACGCCACTACCATTTTGGTAACTAATCAAATCATCCGACGAAACATTGTTGATACTGGCCTTTGCCAGGAAATTATCATCCGCCGTTTTCTCTAAGTCATCCGCATATATCGAATAGACGATTTTGGCATTTTGAAACAAAGGATCGGTTTTGTAGGCCGTTTTCAGATACAAAGGGATCAAACTCGTCATCCAACCGTGACAGTGGACGATATCTGGCGACCAGCCAAATTTTTTCACCGTTTCAATCACACCTTTGCAAAAAAATACCATCCGATCGGCATTATCTTCAAAAGGCTCGCCTTCTTCATCGCTAAAAACGGACTTTCGCTTAAAAAAGTCTTCATTATCCAAAAAATAAACCTGCATTCGTGCCTCTGGTAATGATGCTACCTTGATAATCAATGGAAAATCATCATCGTTCACGATAATATTCATACCGGAAAGCCGAACCACTTCGTGCAAACGATGGCGACGCTCGTTGATCGTACCGAATCGAGGCATCAGTACACGAATCTCCATTCCGTTGTCTTGAATATATTGGGCAAGCGTTCTTGTAATCGTTGACATATCAGAGAGCGCAGTATAAGGCTGCATTTCCTGCGTTACGATCAGCACTTTATTTTTGCTCATACGAAGTAAAATTCAAAAAATCTAAAGCCTTCTCCGACGGCTCAATGAACAGAACTGCAAATTTAACAAAAAAACAGGACTTTTCCTTATTTGCAACCCAACTTAATACGCTGTTAACGAAAACGTCTATATTTGCCCATTAGTTTTTTAAAGCTTGCGCTTAATTTTATGTTTTTATTCAAAAAAATAAGCCCCTTTCAGTTGTATTTGACATCCGAACGCCGAGCAAAACGCAGCGTCGGGTTTGTGCCTACCATGGGGGCACTCCACGAGGGTCATTTGGCGTTGGTCGCGCAGGCGATGCAGCAGCACGAATGTGTGGTTTGCAGCATTTTTGTAAATCCTACCCAATTTAACGATACCGGTGATCTCGAAAAATATCCTCGTACTCCGCTCAAAGACATAGAAATGCTGGCAAAGGTTGGTTGCCAGGTACTTTTTATGCCCGATGTATCAGTAGTTTATCCTACTGATGCAAAAATCAAATCTGATTTTAGTTTTGGCAATTTGGACAAAATAATGGAAGGCGCTTTCCGTCCAGGCCATTTCAAAGGCGTGGCACAAGTGGTCAACCGCTTACTGGAAATCGTGCAACCAAACGCGCTATACATGGGGCAGAAGGACTACCAGCAGGTGAAGATTGTGGAAGAAATGCTTGAGCAAACCAATTCAAAAGTGCAATTGATCATGTGCCCGACCCTGCGAGAGCCTGATGGATTGGCTTTGAGTTCGCGGAATGTGCGTTTGAATCCTGAGATCCGCATCGATGCTAAGATCATCCACCAGACGCTCCTGCGCGCAAAAGAAATGGCAGCCGATCATTTTTCACCCAAAGATATTCAAGCTTTCGCTATCAAAAACTTGACAATCCCAGGCTTCCGACCTGAATATTTTGAAATCGTGGATGGGCAAACGCTGCAACCCTTAGAACGCTGGAGCAATGGGAAAGTGCCAGTGGCCTGTACCGCGGTTTGGGCCGGCGATGTGCGTTTGATTGATAATATGATTTTGATATGAAAGTTGAAAGGTTGATAAGTTGAAGGGTTGATCCACGCTTTCATCAGCCTGTAAACCTTTCAACCCATCAACCCCCAAAAAGCGTTACTTTTCTTCCTTCGTTTCGTCAAACCATACGCAATAAAATTTTGTTCTTGTGATTGCAATATGCATTTTTGTACCCGATTTGGAGAAATTAACTTTACCGAACCAAATTTTTATCTTTTTATCATGCTAATCCATCGTTTTAAATCGAAAATACATCGCGCTACGGTCACCGAGGCGAATCTCAATTATATCGGCAGTATCACGATTGACGAAGCCCTAATGGATGCTGCCAACCTGATCGAAGGCGAGAAAGTACAAATTGTAAATAATAACAACGGCGAGCGTTTTGAAACTTATATTATTAAAGGCGAACGCAATTCTGGCGTCATTTGCCTCAATGGTGCGGCCGCACGCAAAGTACAAGTAGGTGACACCGTCATTATCATTGCGTATGCCTTGATGGATTTTGAAGAAGCGAAAACTTTTCAACCCAGCATAGCTTTTCCCGATGAAAATAATAGAATATCCGTATAATCGTTAATGGAAATAGGCTCTCAAAACTTCTGAACAATCTGCAATGATTTCAAAAAAGCAACTACTCAACGTCCTGAAATTTCTCTTGTTTCTTGGTATCGGTGTTACGATTTTGTATTTGGTATATCGAAGTCAAAATGCTGCTTTTCAGGAAGATTGTGCCTTAAAAAACATCCCCGCCGCAGAGTGCAGCCTTATTCAAAAAGTAATAGATGATTTCCGAGGCGTTAGCTTTTTCTGGATGTTCATGGTTTTTGTAGCCTATATGGTAAGCAATATCAGTCGGGCCATTCGCTGGAATATGCTCATGCGCTCTTTGGGTTATCAATCGAAATTCATAAATGCATTGCTTAGTACCATCATTGGTTATTTTGCAAATCTGGGATTGCCGCGCTTCGGCGAGATCGTGCGCGCAGGTATGATGGCGCGTTATGAAAAAATACCGGTGGAAAAAGTAATGGGTACAGTGGTAGTGGATCGGGTGGTGGATATATTTAGCATTCTTTTTATCACTTTGTTGGCGCTGTTGTTGGATTTTAATACAATTTATGCTTTTGCAGATGAACACGTGAATCTGAGTGAAAAATTTGGCGGCAAAGGAACATTGCTGCTTTATCTGGGGATTGGAGGAATCATTGGATTGAGTCTTTTTTGGTTTTTTCGTAAAAACCTATTAAAATTAAGCATTGCCCAAAAAATTGTCGGCATTGTTCAAGGATTTGGCGAAGGCATCAAGACGATTGGCAAACTGGAGCGCCCGTGGTTATTCGTTTTGCATAGTATTAGCATCTGGCTCATGTTCTATTTGGGATGCTATTTTTGTATGCTGGCCTTCGAGCCAACTGCAGGGCTGCCGGCGATAGCGGCACTCACGGTCTTTGTTTTCGGCGCATGGGGTATGGTGATTCCTTCGCCCGGAGGCATGGGGACGTATCATTTTCTGGCGCAATTAGCGCTTGGGTTCTATGGCATCAGCGGTGACGATGGATTTTCATTCGCCAATATTTCTTATTTTACAGTGCAATTAGGCTTCAATATTTCGTTCGGGCTATTGTCATTACTACTATTGCCGAGTATCAATCGAAATTACCAACCCGTCGCAATCGCCTAAATTTTATGAATACCATTGAGAAAATAAGCGCCAAAATCCAGGATTGGAAGCAAATTCAAGTGACCGTTGAAGAATGGAAAGCCGCTCAGCAAAAAGTAGTTTTTACCAACGGTTGTTTTGATATATTACATTATGGTCATATTCATTATCTGGCACAAGCCAGGGATTTAGGCGATAAATTAGTGATTGGCTTGAATTCTAAAAATTCGGTTTGCCGACTCAAAGGCCCCAATCGCCCAATCAATGATGAAACGACGCGCCAATATTTATTGGCTTCGCTGGAATTTGTGGATGCGGTGGTTGTTTTTGAACAAGATACCCCACTGGAACTCATCCAAATCATTCTGCCGGATGTTTTAGTAAAAGGCGGTGACTGGCAACCCAAGGATATTGTCGGTTCGGATATAGTGTTGGCAAATGGCGGCGAAGTGCGTAGCTTGCCTTATATAGAAGGGTATTCTACGACCGCGATTGAACAGAAAATTCGGAATTGGTGAGAATGGTTATCAGTTATTGGTTAACAGTTAACCAATAACAACTTAAAAACATTCACCTAATACAAGAAACCCAAAAAATGAAGATCAAAGAGTTAATTGCTCACCTCGAAACCATTGCTCCACCTGTGTATCAGGAAGATTATGATAACGCCGGGCTGATTGTGGGCAATTCTGATGAAGACATCAAGGGCGTGCTGTGCTGTCTGGATTCGACGGAAGCAATAGTGGACGAAGCAATTGAAAAAGGATGCAATCTAATTGTAGCGCACCATCCGATTGTATTTCGAGGATTGAAACGTATTACGGGTAAAAATTATGTAGAACGCACTGTTTTAAAGGCGATTAAAAACGATATTGCGATTTATGCTATTCACACGAATCTCGATAATGTTTATTATCAAGGCGTCAATGCCAAAATTTGCGAAAAGCTGGGCTTAATCAATACCCGAATCCTCACGCCCAAAAAAGTATTGCGAAAAATCTCGGCAAACGTCACACCTGAAAACCTGAAAATCATTCGCAATCTATTGTTAAACATAGGATTACCCGAATTGAATGCAATGGATCAAATTGGCTACAACGCCGAAGGAAGCGAAGAAGTGATCAAACTGGAAGCCACTGTACCAATCGGTATGGAAAGAAAAGCTTTGGAGATATTATATAAACATGATATAAATGCTGAAATTATTGAGTTGAGTAACTCCACTCCAAACGTAGGGTCGGGCATGATTGGTGAGTTGTCAGCACCAATGAAAGAAGTAGATTTTTTAAAACATTTGAAGGAAAAAATGCTTGTCAATTGCATTCGACATACAGCATTGCGGGGCGAAGACGTTTACACAGTGGCGGTTTGCGGCGGTGCAGGAAGTTTTTTGTTGCCACAGGCAATCGGGCAGGACGCGGACGTTTTTGTGACGGCGGATTTCAAGTACCACGAGTTTTTTGATGCCGATGGAAAAATTGTCATTGCCGACATCGGACATTTTGAAAGTGAGCAGTTTACAATCGAATTATTGTATGAAATAATCTCGAAAAAATTTAGTAATTTTGCGCTCCATTATACAGAAGTGAATACGAATCCGGTTCGATATATGGAGGGTGATAGGGTGATTAGAGGATAGGGTGATGTGGCGCTTTATTTGATAACAATTAAAATGATATTATAAAAATGGCTGAACTGACCGTAGAAGAAAAGTTGAGAGAATTATTCGAGCTTCAGTTGGTGGATTCTCAAATTGATGAGATTCAAATTCTGAAAGGAGAATTGCCGGACGAAGTGCAAGACCTGGAGGATGACATCGCCGGGTTGGAATTGCGTATGGGCAAAATGGACAGCAATATCAAGGAACTACAGAGCGAAGTAAGCAATCAGCAAGCGAAGATTAAGGAATCGGAGGCATCTATTTTGCGCTACCAAACGCAACTGGAGAATGTGAAGAATAGTCGTGAATTTGATGCGTTGACAAAAGAATTGGAATTTCAGAAATTGGAAATTCAATTGGCAGAAAAACGCGCACGACAGGCGAAAATTGAAATTGAAAACAAGGAAGAAACTTTTAAGGCAACCGATGAGCGCCTGCAAAAGAAACGTAAAGAACTCGAATCGAAAAAAGCGGAACTCGCACAGATTATAGAAAAAACCGAACAAGATGAGGATGAATTACGCAAAAAATCGGAGGAAGCCCGCAAAAATATTGAGGAACGTTTGATAAAAGCCTATGATAAAATTCGCACTTCCTATCGCAATGGACTGGCAGTGGTGACGGTAGAACGCGATTCTTGCGGCGGTTGTTTCAATAAAATTCCACCTCAATTGCAACTGGAGATCGGTATGCGTAAACATATTACAGCTTGTGAACACTGCGGCCGCATTTTGGTGGACGATGGCATTGTGAGCGAAGTGAAGGAACGCGTTGGTGTATTGGAAGCGTAATTTGGTTAACGAGTTGAGGCTGAAAAGTTGATTTGCAACTTTTATATCCTTATCTTGCAATATCAAAGTAAAATTACACAAAAGCCTTGAGGATATATGGCTACCGCCCTGTACCTCAGGGCTTTTGTATTTTGCAACACCCATGACCATGAAAAATAGCCTTCTACTTTTCTCGATTTTATTTAGTTTTTCTGCCAATGCTACCGGGCATTTCGAGTTTAGCGACGATGCTCGGGAAGCGTATGAGCAGGCGACCAGTCTGCGTTTTCAAGATGCACAACTCACGCTTTCGCAAATCAAATTGCAGAATCCGAATAACCTCATCGTTTATCATATTGAAAATTATATTGATTTTTTGACCTTGTATTTGAATCAAAGCGAATCGGATTACAAACGCTTGAAAAACAATGAGGAAGCACGCATTGCCAAAATTGTAGCCGGCAACCCCAACTCGCCTTACTACCTCTACGCTCAAGCTGACGTGCGCTTGCAGTGGGCGCTAGTGAAATTGCGTTTTGGCGACTATCTCGCGGGTTTCAATGATGTAAGCAAAGCGCATAAATTATTGAAAAAAAATCAAGAGAAATATCCTGATTTTTTACCCAATCAAAAAGACCTGGGCGTACTCCACGCATTGGCTGGCACAATCCCTGATAATTACAAATGGGGCATGAAGATCCTGAGCGGTCTGGAAGGCTCCGTTGCGCAGGGCCGACGAGAATTGAGTGCTGTTTTTCAACATGCCCAGCAACATGATTTTGTCTTCAAAGCAGAAACCGCCGTAATGTATGCGACCGTTTTACTGTATCTTGAAAATAAAGGGGAAGAAGCCTGGGATGTCTTGCAATCCGCTGATTTACAGCCAGAAAACAATCCGCTGCACTGCTTTGTGATGGCGAATGTGGCGATGCGGGCCGGCCGAAATGGTCGGGCGATTGAGCTTTTGCAAAAACGAACCAGAAGTGCCGACTTTGCTGTCGTTCCGCAATTCGATTTTCTGTTGGGGTTAGCTAAACTCCGCCGCCTTGATCGTGACGCAGCGCCTTTGTTTAAAAGCTTTTTGAGTCAATACCGCGGTAGCAACGGCATTAAAGAAGCTTATCAAAAACTCGCCTGGAGCGAATTGATTAGTGGCAATACTGCTGGTTATCAGAGCTATATGAAAATGGTGCTTTCTAAAGGCAAAACCGAAGTTGGTGGAGATAAAGACGCCTATCAGGAGGCAAAATCGAGCCAAATTGCGGATGCAAACCTTGTAAAAGCGAGGCTTCTATTTGATGGCGGTTATTTTCAAAAAGCCTATCAGCAGTTGGAAAATAAATCAATTACCGATTTTTCCGGTCAGGCTGCTCAATTAGAGTACTTGTACCGCTTGGGCCGCATTCTGCATGGCATGGAACGCTACGATAAAGCCATTGATTTTTATGAAAAAACGGTGACGCAAGGCCGCAAAGAGCCTTATTTTTATGCTTGCAACGCTGCTTTGCAAATTGGACTTATTTGCGAAAGCCGCCGCGACAGCGCCAAAGCCCGCGAATATTTCAATATATGCCTGAGTATCAGCCCCGAAGAGTACAAAACCGAGTTGCATCAGAAAGCGAAATCGGGGTTAGAAAGACTGAAATAAGAGGAAGAATCGTCGTTTCGGTCGAAATTTTACTTTAGGAAACCAAATACCCTTCTATTTTTGTTGTATAATTTGTACCCAAACAGTGCCATGATAGATTTTAGTGAGTCAAATTGGTTTGACGAATATCTTCGTTATCGGGAATTGCATCCCTTGACATTCAACAGTGTAAGTGAAATTGCAGAAGACCTGAATGGTCAGGTTTTTAATCGTTTTCAAAGCCTGGGCAATCCATTTTACGCAGCGTTGCAGCAAAGCGGCTTGATTTATGGTTTTCCGATTCATTATCCTTTTCAGATGAATATCGGATTGCTTGAAAAGCTCAAGGAAACTGAACGGGCTAAGCTTATCCTGCTCGACACTATGATGTACGCTCGGTTATTCAACCGTCCCTTTTTTTCCGGCGAGGCTTATACCCAAGCCATCCGCCAAACCGGCCAACTTATTCAGGATTACTATAACGGAATCCATTTATATAAGCATAGCGAAACGCCGGAAATGCTAGAAAAAGTTTTGTTTGAGCGGGTTCGTTTTCAGAAAAGTTACCTCGATTTCCGTAAAACGGGCATCAATAGTCAACTATTCTGGGATTTGTATTACTTTTTGGATTACAGTAAAGCGGTTGAATCAGCGGATTTTAAAGAAGAAAACTATTTCCCAAACGTAATCGAACGAAAAAAAGCGTACAAAAAATTGGCGCTTCAACTCATCGCAGCCGCAGCCCACGCCAATCACCATCTTTCAAAGCAAGAAAAATCATTGCATCATCAATTTGAGCGTTCTTCAAAACTTTTAGTCGAAGATGAACGTGAGGAACTGCGCGTCATTTTTGAAACCGGTGCAACACTTGATGAAATTGCTATGCCGCCACTTGATTGGATCGCCCGTCGTTTCTTGCTCGACGTCAGCTTGTTTGCTATTCAGGTGGACGCCGAAGTGGACGGGCTCGAAGAGGCTTTTCTCCTGCCTTTGGTGACAAAATTAGAATTGACATCTGATGATTTGCTCAGTAGCAAAGCCGATTTGGGTTGTTTTTTGTATCAACACGGCGAAAAATTGCACATTTTTAAAGGCAAAAAAACTGGCATCTTGCTCTTGGGCCAAGCCATGGTCGAAAATTTTCTCAAACTCGGCAACGCCGCAAAAATGGAGGCCGTAGAAACCCGCGATATGGCAACTACTTTCGGCAAACTCTTGATCAACAAACTCAAACTCAGCAAAAGCGAGGAACTGCCCAGTGAGCAAGAAATCAAAGAAGCTTTCGATCAACTCAAGGATATTCCTAAATTCTTGCCGTTTTTTGGTGTGATATTCTTACCTGTGCCAGGCATCACCGAAGCTTATATTTTATTGGCATTCAGCATTGAAAAACTTTCCGGTGGAGCGATTCGCCTATTGCCAAGTCAAATTAGTAAAGTTGTAAAAGGGGAGAAGGGGAAAAAGAAAACAACATAATAAACTATTAATCAACCCATTTTACTTTACTAAAATGCGTATTCATCTTAGTATGTAATAATTTTTTTAATCTTTATTTGTTTTACAAAATATAAGTATATATTTTTGTAAATGATATAACAAAGGAACGGTATGAGTAAAAATTACTTGGGCGAATTTGAAGAATTGGTGCTGCTGATTGTGGGCGCCTTGCAGGAAGAAGCCTACGGCAATAATATTATGCAAGAAATCATCGAACGGACGGGGCGTCAAGTCAATCTGAGTGCGGTGCACATTACTTTGTACCGTTTGGAAGACAAAGGCTATGTAAAGTCAGACATGAGTGATCCATCGCCGGTGCGGGGTGGGCGGCGCAAAAGAATTTTTCGGCTGACCAGTGCCGGTGTAAAAGTATTGCGCGAACAGCAAGAACAGAGAATAGCGCTTTGGCAATTAATTCCACAATTAAAATTTTAAATGAAACAATCCAATAGCCCGAAAGCGCCCGAATGGGTGCAGCGTTTTGTGGAATGGTTTTGCCCGGACGAACTGGTGGAGAGCGTCCTCGGCGATTTGTTGGAAGAATTTGACCAATACGCAAAGCACATGAGTGCCAGGAAGGCTCGCTGGCGCTTCTTTTGGAAAAGCTTACTCTTTTTTAGACCTTATATTTTAATGCGAAACAAAATTGCTATGAAAAATCCGACTCTTTTACTTTCTAATTACACCAAAATCGCCTGGCGAAATATTTTAAAACGCAAAATGTATGCTTTCTTAAATGCCTTTGGCTTGAGCATTGGTATTGCTATTTCTATCCTGATTTATTTATTTATCATAGATGAATATCGATTTGATCGTTTTCACACAAAGAGCGAGCAGATATTCCGATTGAACGAGCGATCTTATGACAGCGATCTTGCACAAAATCCTGAAGCAGAGAGCCCTTACCGTGAGTCGGCCTACTTGCCTTTGGGCATTGGGAGCGTCATCAAAGATGAAATCCCGACAGTAAAGCATGCCACGCGCTGTGTACCGATTGAGAATGTTAGCGTTGGCTATGGTACGAATATTTTTAAAGAAAATGGTGCATTTGTTGATGCAGATTTCTTTCAAATGTTTGATTTTCAGTTTATTAAAGGAAGTGCGAATCAATTATTCCTTTCTCCATTAGAAATTGTGCTTACATCAGAAACTGCTAAAAAATATTTTGGTGAAGAAGACCCGATTGGAAAAACCCTTAAAATAGCGGGTAGTTACGATTTTACGGTAATGGGGATCATAGAAAATCCTCCTGCTTATTCCAGCTTGAATTTTTCTATGTTAGCGCCGATACAAGCGCATCCCAGGTATCAGGAATCACTGGAAAGCTGGGGTAATTTTTCATTTCCCACTTTTGTAGAATTAAATTCGGAAGCCTCCTTATCAGGATTCAAAAATAATTTGAACACATTAGTAAATAAATACCTCGGCGACCGAATGGAGCGCTGGCGGGAGCGTTATAAAATCCCGAAAAATGATACTGTTTTTGAAATAACATTTACTTCTTTACAAGATATTCATCATAATTATAAAATAGAGTGGTATAAAGCCACAAATCCACAAACGATTTTTATTCTGGGAGGCGTTGCCTTACTTATTCTGGTGATTGCTTGTATCAATTATGTATCCCTTGCGACGATGCTCTCTGCGCAACGCAACCGCGAGGTAGGCGTGCGAAAAGTGCTTGGCGCTTCTAAAAAAGGCTTGATCGGGCAGTTTTGGGTGGAAGCAATGATGACAACGGCTATTGCTGCGGTTTTTGGTTTGGGGCTTGCCTATTTTTTCACGGATCGTTTCAATGATTTTGCTGGTAAAAATCTTTCTTTATTTGATGTGAATCCATTATATATCTTTTTATTTATAGTAATATTGATATTCATAATCGGCACATTTTCAGGATTGTATCCTGCTATTATCGCTTCCAGATTTAATCCGATAAGAACATTGAGAATCGGGCTTGCAGCCTCCGTTAGTTCGGCATTCAGCAAACCTTTGGTGGTGTTACAATTTAGCCTTTCTGCATTTTTAATCATTAGTGCTATCGTAATGGTGCAACAAATGAATTATATCACGCATAAAGAACTTGGTTTTGACCAATCACAAATCGTTGTTTTAAAATCTTATGAACAATCGAATATAGAAGGTAATTCCATTATTGAAAGGATTCGACAAGCTACTGCTTCCTCCAGGCATATTTCATCGGTGACGGGGGCGGGTGATTCTTTTGCACGTAGTCGCTCGCGCTATGGGTATAGGTATCAAGGTGAGCAGCACCATTCGCACGTTTTTGTGGTTGATCCTTACTATCTACCTACTTTGAGTATCAAATTGAAAGAAGGCAGAAACTTTCGCAATACGCCCGCTGATGCCCAATCCGTGATTGTTAATGAGGCATTGCTAAGAGACATCCAAATGACCGATCCCATTGGCAAGCGATTGACCTGGACAAATGATTCGCTGGGTTATGAAATCATCGGCGTGGTAGAGGATTATTATTTCCTTTCTCTGGAAGAAGAAGTGCAACCAATGCTCTTGACAATTGATCAAGCAGAAACCGGGCCGCTAAATTATGCTTTGGTAAAAGTTGATGGACAACATATTCCCGAAGCGATTGCGGATTTAAAATCTGTCTGGAAAACACTCGCTCCTGACAAGCCCTTCGATTATTCTTTTCTCGACGAGGATATTGCTGTTCAATACGAATCCTACCAACGCTGGATGCGTATGATGCTTTTGTCTGCCGGCATTGCCATTCTCATTGCTTGCCTTGGTTTATTTGGGCTGGCGGGCATTACGACGCTCAACAAAACCAAAGAAATTGGCATTCGGAAAATTTTTGGTGCCAATGCTGCGGTCATTTTTATCATGCTTAACAAACGCTATATGATCCTGGCCTCTATCGCTTATCTTCTGGCTATTCCATTTTCTATTTATGCTATTCAAAAATGGTTGAGTAATTTTCATTATGCAATCGACATCAACTGGTGGTGGTTGGTGGCGATTTTAATTTTGTTAAACTTGATTGCAATGATAGCTGTGGGTTATCATTCTATAAAAGCGGCACAAGCAAATCCTGTCAAAAGCCTGAAATGGGAATAAGTGAAATATGAGCGTATAAATATAAAAACTTCGTAATGGGTCAAAGGGGCGGATACGATTTCGTAAATTTTCAAGATTTGCGAAATCTGAAAGGTGAAGCAATTCCTTTGACCCACGATCGAAAATTTAAAAATTGTTGGAAACGATATTAGAGCTGATTTTATCACCTCCCTTTTTAGGCATTTCACTTTCATTATTTGTCGTTTCGCCTTGCAATTCGTAACTATTGCATCCACCAGCAGTTGCGTCAATAACAGTTTTGCCCTGTGTATAGAGTGTCGAAAAAGTAGCTAGAATTTGCTGCAAAGTTTTTCTATCTTTGAGCATGTCTGAGTAAGTTCTGTGTGC